>CAYOLM010000075.1:3467-6390 GCA_964404785.1 uncultured Mizugakiibacter sp. | reverse complement strand
CGCAAGGACTCGGCCCGCTTCGCACTGGCCGGAGCCTGGGTGGCGGCATCCAGCAGGACAAAGCTGTCGATGGCGCGGCCAACCCCGGCACCGAGAATGCGGGCTTCCCGCACCAAAAAACCCAGTCGATCAAGTACGGAGGTGACCCGTGCGAACAGGCCATCCCGATCCTCTGCCAGGATAAGCATCTCGCTACCACCACGTACTGACTGCGCCAGCACGGCCACCCAGGGCATGCGTCCGTCCGCAGCCAGCAACGTGCGGGTTTGCCAGACCACCTGTTCCGGTCGATGCCGCAGAAACAGCGCCATCGGCAGCCCTTCCCATATGGATAGAACCGTAGCCGGATCGAGGCCGCCTGCCACCAGGCGCTCCAGGGCTATGGCCCGACAGTGTGCAGCACGTTCCTCGGCGTGCTCCGGTACTTCGCCCTCACCCCGCAATCGATAGCGCGCCGCCAGGTACAGGTCGGCCAGCAGCCGATCCTTGAAGCCGTTCCACAACTTCGGGCTGGTAGCGATGATGTCCGCAACGGTCAGGAGATAGAGCATATCCAGGTGATCGGTATCACCCACCCGCTCGCTGAATACCCGCACGACTTTAGGATCACCGATATCCTGGCGCTGTGCCGTGGTGCTCATCAACAGATGCCAGCGCACCAGCCAGGCCACTTGCTCGACGGCATCGTCATCCAGTCCCAAACGCTGCGCAAACCGGCGCGCCTCGTCTTCACCCAGAACCGAATGGTCCCCGCCACGGCCTTTGGCAATATCGTGAAACAGCCCCGCCAGCAACAGTAGCTCCGGGGATTCCAGGCGGTTCCAGATCCCCACGGCCAGTGGCAACTCCTGGGCGGTATCCGAACTGGCAAAACGCGCCATTTGCGACAACACCCGCAAGGTATGCTGATCCACGGTATAAATATGGAACAGGTCGTATTGCATGCGCCCGCTCACTCCCGCAAACGCCGGAATCAATGCTGCCAGCACCCCCTGCCTGGCCAAGGCAACCAGTGCCGGTACAGCCTGTTCAGCACGTTGCAAAAGTTGGCGAAACGCCACCAGAGCCTCGCTATCTTCGGCCAGTTCCGTATTCTGCCGCAATGCCTGGCGCATCCAGCGGCGCGCTGTGGGGCTGAGCCCGGTAATACCATTTGCCGCGCCGATGTGCATACCGATCTCGAGCAATGCTGCCGGGCGCTGTATGAACAACTCGGCACTGCGAGGCTCAACCGTGGTCCCACGGCGTTGAAAATCATGGTCCAGCGATTCAGCGGGAGGTGGCGGCTGCAGATGATCGGCCAACCGGCGCAGCGCTTCGTCACTAAGCCGTTCGATGGTGGCCGCAGATCGGTAATACGCCTGCATGAACTGCTCGACCCCCAGCCCACCCGCCGGGCTATCGTGATAACCAAGCCGTTCCGCCAGGGCCCGTTGGTAATCGAAGAGAAGTCGTTCCTCGCGACGTCCGGCTTCCAGATGCAGGGCATATCGGACCCTCGCCAGTACTTCTCCAGCATGATCCAACGCTTCCCCTTCCCGCGTATCCAGCAAGCCCTCCTTAGTCCAGCAGGCATAAGCACCATCCCTGAATACCTTGCTACCGAGCCAACGCAACATATCCAGATCACGGAGTCCACCCGGACCATCCTTAAGGTCGGGCTCGAGCCGGAATGTGCTGTCTCCAGCACGACGATAACGTCGCGCCTGTTCCTCGCGCTTGGCGGCAAGGAATATTTCCGGCGGCCACATACCCACATCGTCGACCACTTCGGCCAGCCGTTTATCCATACCTACATCACCGGCAATGCGCCGCGCATCAAGCAGAGAAGTGAAAACGCTCTGATCCTTCCGAGCCAGCACCCGGCAGGTATCCACTTCATGTACAGCATGCCCGGGGGCCAGGCCGATATCCCAAATAATGGCAAATAAAGACTCCAGTCCGCGCTTGCCAGACACCGGTTTACCTTGGCTCAACACCAGTAAGTCGACATCCGAAGCCGGATATAACCGGCCATGACCAAACCCTCCCAGGGCATACAGGGACAAGCCGGGAATATCACCAAGAAAGGCTACCCAGAGGTGCTCAATGACCCGTTGCACCAGATTGGACCGCGCCATGCAAAGTGCTGTCGCACTGGCTCCGGCATCGAAGGCCAGTGCCAAAGACCGCTGGTAATCGGCCAATAACTGGTGCAAAGCCAAGCGGGCCTCACCCGAGATGCCCGATCTCGGTACCGCCGCTGGCAAACGAGGTGGCGTAGGTAACGCTTTTGGGATGAACCTATTCACCCCGTCAGATGGCGTCGGGCCAGGGGGTAAGAATCTCGAAACCGTCATCGGTTACTGCAATGGTGTGCTCCCATTGAGCCGATAGCGAATGATCCTTGGTGACCACAGTCCAGCCATCGGGTAACAGTCGGGTCTGCGGCTTGCCCGCATTGATCATCGGTTCAACGGTAAACACCATACCCTTCTGCAGCAGCAATCCGGTACCAGGATCGCCGTAGTGAAGTACCTGTGGATCCTCATGGTAGATCCGGCCGATACCGTGGCCGCAATACTCACGCACCACCGAGAAGCCGACCTGTTCCGCCACCTGCTGCACGGCGTGGCCAATATCGCCTAGCGTGGCTCCCGGCCGGATCATAAGAATGCCCGCCATCATGGCTTCATGGGTCGTATCGACCAGTCGTCTGGCCCGCACCGAGGGATCGCCAACGAAATACATGCGGCTGGTGTCACCATGCCAACCATCCTTGATCACGGTGATATCGATATTGAGGATGTCACCATCCTTGAGCACTTTGCCTGCGGTAGGTATGCCATGGCAAATCACGTGATTGACCGAAGTACACAGGGTCTTGGGGAATCCTCGGTATCCAACGTTGGCAGGCACCGCATGCTGCACTTGGGTGATATGT
>CAYOLM010000075.1:0-3367 GCA_964404785.1 uncultured Mizugakiibacter sp. | reverse complement strand
AGCTTGAGTCTATGGAAAAAGACGGCCACTTTGAAAAACTGGTTAAGCGTGAAGTCTTGGCCCGGCGCCGTGAACGGACCAAGCTTGAGTCCTCGCTGGGTGGCATCAAGGATATGGCTCGCGTTCCCGATGCCATGTTCGTAATCGATATCGGCTACGAAAACATCGCAGTACAGGAAGCCCGTAAGTTGGGTATCCCTGTCATTGCTGTAGTGGACACCAACTATGACCCATCCTTGGTGGACTATCCCATTCCTGGTAATGATGATGCCATCCGTGCGGTGAAACTTTACACTCGTGCCGCTGCTGATGCGGTACTTGAAGGTAAAGCTGCCGCGCCAATTGCTAGCCAGGGTGATGCCAACGAATTTGTGGAACTCGATGCCGCGGGCAATCCGATTACTCGCGACCCCAAGAAAAAAGATACTGCGCCACGCAGTAAACCGGCCAATCGCCGTAGCAATACTGCCGCGCGTCCGGCCCCACCTGCCAAGCCCAAGGCTGAAGCCTCGACTGCAACACCTGAGAAAGCTCCGGCTGCCGCAGCCGAGAAGGCGCCCGCTGCAACATCCGAGAAGGCTCCCGCAGCTGCAGCCAAAAAATGAATCCATGAGCGCGCCGCTGACTCAAGCTCCGGCGCGCACTGACTGAGGTAAAGAATCCATGCAGATCACCGCTCAAATGGTCAAAGAACTGCGCGAGCGTTCCGGGGCCGGGATGATGGAGTGTAAAAAGGCACTCACCCAGAATACTGGCAATCTGGAAACGGCTGTCGAATGGTTGCGTAAACAAGGTCTCTCGAAAGCCGACAAGAAGGCCGGCCGCATTGCCGCTGAAGGCCATATCTCCTTAGCGCAATCCGGTGCTAGTGCGGTACTGATTGAAGTCAATTCTGAAACGGACTTTGTGGCCAAAGATGAAAACTTTGCCGCCTTTACCAAGATGGTGGCACAAACCGCGCTGGATCACGAGACCACCACGATTACTGCCTTGAAGACCATCGTGATAGAGCAAGGCGGCACGATCGAGGAAGCTCGCCAGACTCTGGTATCTAAGTGTGGCGAGAATATCCAGGTTCGCCGGTTACTGCGTATGGATGCCCAAGCAACGCTGGCCACCTATGTTCACGGCAACCGCATCGGGGTGCTGGTAGACGTACGTAACAGTTCGGAAGAATTGGCCAAGGGCATTGCGATGCATATCGCTGCCATGAACCCTCAGTATCTTTCAATAGATCAGGTTCCATCGGAAATTGTGCAAAAGGAAAAGGAGATTGCTCTCGCGCAGATTCAGGATTCAGGCAAACCCCCGGAGATCATGGAAAAGATCATTCAGGGTAAATTGCACAAGATTCTCGCCGAGATGTGTCTAACTGGCCAAAACTACGCCTTGGACAACCAGATGACCGTCGCACAGGCGCTGCAGCAAGCTGGCGCCGAGGTTATCAGCTTCAAACGTCTCGCAGTGGGTGAAGGCATCGAAAAGAAAGAAGATGATTTTGCTTCCGAAGTCATGAAGCAGGCGGGCCTGGCCTGAATTCAAAACCATCCCAACCGAATCAGGGCCGCTTCCGGGCGGACTTTTTTGTGTCTCAAGATCTGTGCACCTCAGCGGCCGCATCACTACAGGCCAGCATAACCCGGATGATTCTGAGATACTGCCATTTTTTATCGGCAAGGGACGCTCATGTTTTCACGTCAGACTCACATATCCGCACGTATTTTTATACTAGCGTTGCTGCTCATCGGACTCGCGGCTTGTGGGCGCAAATCGGGTAATACTCCGCTTAGCTATGTTCCTGCTGATACGCCGTTTGTCTTCGCCAACATCCAGCCTATCAATGAACACCAATTCAAGATCCAATCAAGGCTATTGGCATTCTCTCTACCCAGTCAGATAGCCACCTTGCGTAGGCTAAGCCAGAAATCTAAGGCCCACAATCCTCAGTTAGCGGGACTTCTTGATGCCATAGCTAACGAACTCGATCAAGGTAATTTGCAAGCATTTGCCCAACACTCGGGCATCCGCATTAAGGGGCTCACGGCGATCTACGGTATCGGCCTGATTCCAGTAGTTCGCTTCCAGATAAGCGATGTGGCCGCCTTTCAGGCCATGCTCCAGCGGCTGCAGAATGGCTACGGCCAAGCCTTCCCCAAGGCGATGCTGGGAAAACAAGCGTACTGGCATATTACGCTTGGCAAAGCCCCTCTCCAGCTACTGATTGCGGTCGAGGACCAACAGGGCGTGCTGGCCTTAGCACCTGGCAAGGCCAAACCTGAATTACTCAAGCGGATCTTGGGCATACAACGTCCGGGAAAGAGTCTCCAGAGCACGAATCAACTAAGCGAGTTAGCCGATCACCATGGCTATAGAAAGGATTCCATCATCACCGACATCCATATTGATCGTATCGTAAAGACGATCTTCAGCGATAAAGATCCCATGCTGCGCACCTTATTGAAGAACAAGGCGTCGGTTCTGTCTGCCAACTGTGCTGTGGGTGCCAAACGCATCGCCTCGCACGTACCCGAGATCAGTGCAGGAGCGACCCGGATCGAAGCCAATCAGTTGGACAGCCGTGTCGACATCCGGCTGGCTCCCGGTATTATTAAGGCTTTTAGTGCACTGCCCACCTATCTGCCGGGTTTGAAGAGTATTGACAAAGCCCCTCTCGCGATCCTGGTGGCGATACCTATTGCCAAGATTCGTGATTTTTGGATAGCTCAAGCCGATGCGGTGGCTGCCCAACCCTTCACTTGTGGGAAACTGACAAATCTGAATCGTGTTTTTGCCAGGATGCGGGACAACCTTCCCAAGTTGGGTATCCCGCCAATTGGTGAACTTACCGGTGTTGGAGTGGCAATCGACCAGCTTCCCGCACAACATGCGGCTGGGAAGATGGCCGGTTTGCGTGCCCAGGTAGTCGTCACCAGCAGCAATCCACGGGGGCTGCTGGCACTTTCACGGGCTACCGTCCCCGGTTTGCGTAATGCCAAGATTAAGCCGGATAGTGTTCCGGTTCTGATCAACGCACCGAAACTCGCGACACGGATCACTGAACCGCTATGGCTGGCCCTGAGTCCTCATCGTATCGGAGTAGGTGTAGGCCAGAACGAAAACGAGAAACTGGCCAAACTGATGAAGGCTGCTCCGGCACAACCCGGCTTCCTAATGGCGGCGCACTACACGGGAGCGGCAATTTACGACTTGATGAAGAATATCATCGCCATGCAGACCCGCAAAATCGCCTACGCCACCCATCCATCAACAGTTCTCGAAGCCAAGTTACAACTTCAGGCTCTACAAAGCTTCCGTAAGAACATGCAGATGGTCCGTAGCGCGAGCCTTGAAATGCGTATGGGCAAGC
>CAYOLM010000074.1:0-6399 GCA_964404785.1 uncultured Mizugakiibacter sp. | reverse complement strand
CGGATGGCCGATGATCCCGATTCTGCTGACTTCGGCACTCGCCCTGGCTATCATCCTGGAACGTTTCTGGACTTTGCGCCGCCGCGCGGTATTGCCACCCGGTCTAGGTGAACAAGTTCGGGTCTGGACTCGCTCCAAAAGCTTGGATCCTGCCCACATCAAGCTGTTGGCGCAGGGTTCCCCTCTGGGAGAACTGCTGGCCGCAGCCATCCTGGTTCGCAACCATCCGCGTGAAATCATTAAAGAGCGGGTCGAAGATGCGGGTCGCCATGTGATTCACCGTATGGAACTCTACCTTAGTATGCTCGGAACCATTGCCCTGATCTCCCCTCTGTTGGGTCTGCTTGGCACAGTGATAGGACTAATCAAGATGTTTCTGGCAGTAATGGTTCACGGTGTTGGTAATCCGGCGCAAATGGCTGGGGGTATCGGTGAAGCCCTGGTTTGCACGGCCTCAGGGTTGGTGGTGGCTATTCCCGCTTATGCACTGCACCGCTTTTTCCGTAGTCGGGTTGAAGGCTATGCGGTAGAGATGGAGAAACAGGCGACCTTGCTGCTCGACAGTCTAGCCGCACCCATGTCTGCTGCAGCCTCTACAGTACCAACCCAGGCTCCTGCAGCAATGTCAGCCAATCTTTGAGACTGAAGTTGTGCGTATTGCTAGTCGTCGCAACGAAACTGATTTTGAGATCAATGTTATTTCATTGATCGATGTGCTGCTGACCTTGTTGATGTTTTTCGTGATGACGACGACTTTTGTGCAGCATTCGCGCTTAAAAGTGAGTCTTCCCGAAGCCAGTCAGGCGACGACACGACAGAATCCGGATGCCTTGATCATCATCATTGATCAACGCGGCCGCTACTACATTGGCAACCAGGCTATCGAGGGTGAAGGAGAGGCCGCCTTGCAACATGCTATCCGACAGGTGGTTGGAAATAATCGCCAGCGCAATGTGATTCTGCGTGCCGATGCCAAAACCCCCAATCAGGCCGTGGTAACCGCCATGGATGCTCTGGGTCGGCTCGGTTTCACCCATCTTGCGTTGGCGACCACTGCGGGTCGGGGGGCTCCTTGATGAGTCGTGCTGTCGAGGATACCGGCGCTTGGGAGGCCTATCGCCGCTTACTGACCTATCTCAAGCCCTACCGCATGTTGGCCTTTCCGGTGGTATTGGCTATGGCAGTCAATGCAGCGGCTCTCTCTGCATTCACCTGGATTTTCAAGCCGATGATCGATGGCTTGTTTGTACACCGTGACCCAGAGGTGATTTTCTGGCTGCCGATCCTTATCGTATTGATTTTCCTGATTCGTGCTGTGGCCACTTTTGTTGCCAATTACGGCATGGCCTATATCGGTTATGGGGTGGTGCAGGCCTTGCGCCTGGATGTGTTCAAACGCTATCTGACGCTGCCCGCCGATTTCTTCACTGCAGAAGCCTCGGGTCACCAGATTGCCCGGGTCACCTACACGGCAGAACAGGTTGCTCATGCCACGACCGAGGCGGTCAGGGTGAGCGTGATCGACAGTTTGACGGTAGTTGGAATGGCCAGCGTCATGCTTTATTACAGCTGGCGCATGACCTTGGTATTGCTGGGTCTGACCCCGGCAATTGCTCTGGTCATTTATCTGGTTAGCCGGCGCTATCGCAGTATTACCTGGCGCATCCAGAATTCCATGGGTTCCTTGACGGGGATGGTGGATGAGGCAGTGGCCGCGTACCGGGAGGTTCGGGTCTACGGTGCACAGAAGTACGAGGCCCGGCGCTTCAAAGGGTTGGCGAGCCACAACCGGGTGCTGAATATCAAAGTTCAGGCAACCAATGCTACTTCAACTTCGCTAGTTCAGTTCATCGCTGCAGCGGCTCTGGCCGGCATTGTGTTCGCCGCAACCCGGCCATCGATCCTGGCCACCATGACCCCCGGAACCTTCACCAGTCTGATGATGGCCATGGGAGGGATGCTGCCGTCCCTGAAGCGCTTGACCAATGTGCAGAGTGTTATGCAACGTGGAGTCAGTGCTGCCCAGGACATCTTCGCTTTACTGGATCGGGAAACTGAGCAAGACACGGGCATCCTGGCGGTAGAGCGTGTTCGCGGGGATATCGAGTTTCGCGGGGTCAGCATGCGCTATAGATCGGCGGTGGAGCCGGCCTTGAAGAAAGTGCAGTTTACCTGTCGCGCCGGCCAAGTCACGGCGGTGGTAGGGCGTTCTGGTAGCGGCAAGACCACGATTGCCCATCTGATCCCCCGATTCTATGAACCTGAGTCAGGGCAGATCCTGATCGATGGTCGGCCCCTGGCCGAGTATCGCCTTGTGGATCTACGTCGGCAGATCGCCTGGGTAGGGCAGGATGTGGTGATTTTTGATGGTACGGTTGCCGAAAATATTGCCTATGGCGAACTCGAGAACACCTCGATACCAGCCATTACTGACGCAGCCAGGGCTGCTAATGCCATGGGTTTTGTGAATGAACTACCCAAGGGTTTGCAAAGCCGGGTAGGACCTTCTGGAGCTTTTCTTTCTGGTGGCCAGAGGCAGCGCATCGCCATTGCTCGCGCCTTGTTGAAGAATGCCCCTATCCTGATTCTTGATGAGGCAACCAGTGCTCTGGATACGGAATCCGAGCGCTTGATTCAGGAAGCACTGGCAAGTCTGATGCATAACCGTACGACTTTGCTGATTGCTCACCGCCTATCGACGATCGAAAATGCCGATCATATTATTGTCCTGGATGAGGGGCGAGTCATTGAGCAGGGGACCCATGCCCAGCTCCTGGCGAGTGATGGAACCTATGCGCTGTTGCACCGGATGCAATTTCAAGAGGTCAATATTGAGTGAAGCATGATCCATTGACCCCACCTCAGTACTGGTACGAGCCTGTTACGCCACCCTGGTATTCCCGCATGCTCGCTTGCCTGTATGGCGTACTGGTGGCCTTACGCCGTGGCCTGTACCGGATGGGCTGGCTGCGCTGCCAACATTTGCCCGTACCGGTTATTGTGATCGGCAACCTTACGGTAGGCGGTAGCGGTAAGACCCCGTTGACCATGGCCCTGGTCGAGTATCTACGCGAGGCCGGTTTTCATCCAGGGGTGGTAAGTCGTGGTTACGGAGGCACGGCACGCAGGCCTATGCTGCTTGATAGTCAGCATCCCCCCAGCTTGGTCGGTGACGAGCCGTACCTGATCCACTGGCGTACCGGGGCACCCGTAGCCATTGGTGCCGAGCGGGTTACGGCAGCCAGGCTGTTGTTGGGACAGGGTGTGGATCTGATCCTTGCTGATGACGGCCTGCAGCATTACCCGCTGGGCCGTGATCTGGAATTGTGTGTGATCGATGGAACGCGCCGCTTCGGTAATGCCCGGTTGCTTCCGGCAGGCCCACTGCGTGAGCCGCTATCGCGGCTACAAAGTGTAGATTTCCGTATTTGTAATGGGGGTCGCTGTCTACCGGATGAGGTATCGATGAGCATACGTGCCGATGCTCCGTATCCGTTGCTTACTCCACCGCAGGCTGGGCAGCAGCTGGAACCTGGAGTTGCCGTGCATGCAGTGGCCGGCATCGGTCATCCCCAGCGGTTCTTCGATAGTTTGCGCGCTCTGGGTTGGCAACCGATCGAGCATTCCTTCCCCGATCATCATATCTTTACAATCGAAGACTTTCGTTTTGATGACGGGCAGAAGCCGCTGCTGATGACCGAAAAGGATGCGGTAAAATGTGTGGCCTTGGCACGGCCCAACTGGTGGGTTTTACCGATTCGGGCCGTGTTGCCGGAGTCCTTTCTGCAAACCTTACGGCAACGTTTACAGAAAATCCAGGTGCAGCCATTACCCTGAGAACCGCCCTGCCGATACACTTCGCCCACTCCATGATTGAGGTTCCAACGGGTGGATCCTAGGAGCTTGTCGGACTTGAGATCAATCTACTGCGGCGGCCTCAAATCGGCCCATTTTTCCGGCCTTTATCGTTCAATAGAACCACTATTCGCCTCAAAAGCCCGAAAAACTGTCCTCGATTTTCACTCGCCTCGTCACGATCACCCAAGTCCGACAAGCTCCTAGTCGACCACAACGTTCTTGTTTATCCGACCTTGCATGCGTGAGACCCGCTTTGCCGGATTTCCGTGCCGGGAATCTTGTCACGGCAGGACGAGCGAGGGCTGGATCTGGTGGGTTTCATGGCCTTTCTCGATCCACCCAAGGAAAGTGCCGCCGAGGTGATCCGTGCCCTGCATCGTCATGGAGTACAGGTGAAGATTCTCACCGGCGATCACGACATCATTGCCTGCCAGGTCTGCAACCAAGTCGGTATCGAATCGCAGCTGTCTGGGCGCTTGAATCCGCAGCGGCAGGTCCGGGTCATCGAGGTTCGGTGTGCGCAGGGACAGGTGGTCGGTTTTCTCGGTGCTGGCATCCCGGTCACCTGGCGCTGGTCCAGACCGCCAAGTTCTGGCTGTTGCGCCGTTATGGGCATACCTGAGGTGGGTAAGCAACAGCGCCCCAAATTGGCTCGGTCAGTTCTCACTGTCGGTGTTGCGATGTGGGTCCGGCGGCGGCTCATCGTTTTGTTGCGCCGTGCTGGCTAACGGTAGATCCTCCACGGTTGGCTCCTCGGCGTAGCGCAGCAGCCAGGCGAGGGCGGGCGGGGTGACCACCGAGGTCAACAGCGACATAGCTACGATCACGGCGTAGATCAGATTGCTGAATACCCCGGCGGCAAGTCCCAGGCTGGCTACGACGATGCCGACCTCGCCACGTGGCACCATGCCCATGCCTACTGCCATTGCGCTCCGGTTTCCCAGGGTCAGGGCTCCAAGGTAGCCGCCGATGAATTTAGTGATAATCGCAAGTACGGTGGCGAGGGTTAGCAACCACAGGGCTTCGGGGGTGGCCAGCAGTCGCAGATCAACCTTGCTGCCAGTGATAACGAAAAAGAAGGGGGTCATCAGGGCCAGCAATGGTCGGGTCTGGTGCTCAAGCTGTTCGCGTTTATCGGTTTCCGAAGCGATCAGGCCAGCCAGGAACGCCCCGATAATGGCGGCAAGCCCGAATTTGGTCGATAGCCATGCTAGTCCGAGGCACAGGGCTAGTACGATATTTAACGATGACATCGGGTTGAGAGGTTTATCGAGCCAGGCAGAGCGGCGGCGGGCAACGTGGGTGCCAAACCAGCCAATCACCAGCACGAAGCCTACGGCTTCAACCAGGATGATAATAAAGTGGCTCGGGTCCAGATTTGAGCCCGAACCGTTGCTTCCTTGCAGCGAGACGACGATACCCAGCAGCAGCATGGCCAGAATGTCATCGATAACCGCCGCGCCGAGAATCACGCGGCTTTCCCGGCGCTGCAGAACCTTCATTTCTTGTAGCACGCGGGCGGTAATCCCCGCCGAGGTTGCCACGAACGCCGCGGCCACGAACATTGATTTATCCCAGGAAAAACCCTCAATGTGTGCCCACAGGGAGGCTCCACCGAAAGGGAACACCACCCCCAAGACCCCCACCATGAAAGCGGCCAGGCCTACCCGTTTGAGGTCCTCCAGGCGGGTTTCCAGGCCCACGGCAAAAAGTAGCAGCACCACGCCGATTTCTGCCAATGCGTCGAGTACCTGACCGGGGGCGATCCAGCCGAGTACCGACGGCCCGATGATGACGCCGGCAATGATCTCACCGACCACCCCAGGCATTTTCATACGCTGGGCTAGTTCGGAGGTGATCTGTGCAGCGATGAAGACGATAAACAGGCTAAGCAGGATATCCGTGGCGTGATTCATCGATGGGTCCGTTTCGTCAGGAGCTTTGTGGGGTAGCCAGCGTGGCCTACTGTGACGATGCTACATGACATCGAGCGATGCTTGGCAGATCGTTACCGGGGGAGCGAAAGAGTGGGGAATGTCCAGGTTAGAAATTATTTCGCCATGACAATTGTGGTGGTGCGATTTTCCGTAGGGTATTGAAGCTCACCGTATTCAGACCAGTCTGATTTTTTTTGATCTCATTGATCGTGGCCGTGGCAATTTAGGGGCCTGTCGGGCTTGGAGGGTCGTAGCGAGGCGGATGAAATATCGACGGCAGTTTGTTGATTTTTTGAGGCGCGTAGAGGTTCTATCTAACGATAAAGACTGAGAAAATGAACTGATTTTTCACTGTCACAGTAGGTTCTAACCAAGCCCGACAGGCTCCTATAGGGGTGGCTGCCGGATGTGCAACCTTGACGTGCGGGTGCCAGACACGGCTCGGGCTAGGTGGGCTGAGGTACGGCTGGCCAGAGTGTAGAGGGTTAGGCAGCGGTGTCCGGGGTTTCGATCGGGGTTCGCAGTGGCCGGTCATGTCGCAGGCGTAGGAACACCAGGGTAGCGACCAAGGGGAATACCGCCAGAATCAGCACCGCCATGCGGA
>CAYOLM010000073.1:0-6401 GCA_964404785.1 uncultured Mizugakiibacter sp. | reverse complement strand
GTATTTTCCAGGGTGCTGCGGTGTACATCAATGCCTCCCGCGGCCAGCTGTGGGTAGGCTATCCGGGAACCCAGAGTGTGGACCTGGGCCGTAGCATACCGCTAGATACTGAAATCCACCTGCTGATGAATCCGCAAGTGACCCGGGTCGAGCCGTTCCAGTGGGTCAACGGCGATTGGCGTGGTACCCCTTCACTGGGTAGTGCCTCAGTATTCATTTCAGGGATCGACCCAGCCGCCAACGGACTGGCCTTCGCCCGGGTCATTCCACCCCGGTTGCGCCATCGCCTCTATCAGCCCAATGCCATCATTGTCGATATCGCCGATCTGCCCAAACTCGGTATCCGCCTCGGCCAGAGCGGCATTCTCAACGGCCAGCGGGTGCACTTGGTCGGCGTCGTCCACGGTATTCGCGCCTTGGGTGGCGTCAACATCGTCAGTTCACTAGCTACCGCCCGGAATCTCAACGCCGGCGGCGATCTGCGCCCCGCCTACTACATCGTGCAGCTCGCCCATCCCGGCCAGGCCCAGGCGCTTGGTGAGCAACTCCACTCCAGCAGTCACCCACCCCGCTATTCGGTCTGGACCTCCGCGCAATTCGCCACCCGTACCATCCGCTACTGGCTGTTCCAGACTGGCGCCGGACTCGGCGTAGTATTCATGTCGCTAGTGGTGTTCCTGGTCGGCACCGTTATCACCAGCCAGACACTGATGGGGGCGGTGGCCGGGTCGATCGCCGAATATGCAACACTGAATGCGCTGGGTGCCAGCCACGCTGCACTGGCCCACGTGGTGCTGGAACAGGCCGCCTGGGTAGGGGCCGCGGGGCTGGCGATCGGCGGAGCACTCTCGGCCATTCTGTTGATCCTCGCCCGTAGCCAGAACGTGCCGGTTTCCATCGGCCCCTTCGGCGTGCTGGTGTGCATGGGCCTGGTCATGGGTATTACTCTATTTTCAGGCCTACTCGCCGTGCGCAGTCTGCGTAACGCCGATCCGGCACACCTGTTGAGGTGACTATGAGCAGCCTCTTACACGCGGAGGGTATCGGCAAATCGTTTCTCTCGGGAAAGATTCGCACCCCAGTTCTGGATCAGCTCTCGCTGTCGCTGGATCCAGGCAAACTGACCTTACTGGCCGGTCCGTCAGGCTGCGGCAAAAGTACCCTGCTGGCAATTCTCAGCGGGTTAGAACGTCCAGACCAGGGTTGGGTCGAGGCACAAGGACAGCGGATCTGGTCCCTGGATCATCATGCGCTACGACGCTTCCGCCTGCATCACGTCGGCTTTGTATTTCAGGGCTTCAACCTGTTTGCCGCCCTTAATGCCGTCGAACAGGTCGCCTTGCCGCTCACCTACCTGGGCCTGAAGCAAGCCGAATACCGGCAACGGGCCGAGGCCGCCCTGGATGAAGTCGGCCTCGCTGCCTGCAGCCATTTGCGTCCGGCGGAAATGTCTGGGGGCGAAAAACAGCGCGTTGCAATTGCCAGGGCGATGGCCAAGGAGCCCACCCTGCTGTTTGCCGATGAGCCCACCAGCGCACTGGATTCCGCCAACGGTCGTATCGTTATCGACATTCTGCATCGCGCTGCCCGACAACATGGCGTAGCGGTACTGTGCGCTACCCACGACCCACGCCTACTCACCCACGCTGATCGTATCCTGCGCATGGAGGATGGACGCATACTGGCCGATGAACACCCGGCCCCACCGGCACCGGTTGCCGAGGACTCTGCCCAATGAAACACCGCCTACCCTTTGTTCTGTTACTCGCCAGCATGACGATGACTCTCATTGCCTGTTCACCCACCGAATCCGCCTCGGTTCCAGCATCCACCTCGACCGGGTATGTGGCCATTGCCCGCGGTATCGTCGAGGTGGAAGGTGGCATGTTATCCGTGTACGCGCCGCTCCGAGGCACCGTTCGCCAAGTGTTCATTCACGATCAGGTCAAGGTCAAAGCCGGACAGCTACTGTTCAAACTTGACGCCACCGGTGCCAAGGCCAATCTGGCCATGGCTCGCGCACAACTGAGCGAGGCCCAGGCCAAATCCGCCGCCATCCAGGCCGAACTGCAACCGGCTAGCCGTCGGGCCCAACGTCTTGCTGCCGCCGCTGCGGCAAACGCCGTCTCAACCGAACAAGCCGAAACTGCAGCGGCAACGCTGACCCGTCTGCAGGCGCAAATTCGGGCCACTGAGGCCAATATCCAGCTGGCTCAGGCTGGCCTGCAGCGGGCTCGCTACCAAGTTTCGTTGTATACCGTACGCGCGGCAGTGGCTGGAACCGTGGTGCGCAAGCGGGTCCAACCTGGGCAGCGGGTCTCGCCGCAAGATGCCACCCCCGCGTTGCAGATACTTCCTGCACGCCCCTTGATCGTCCGGGCCGAACTCAACGAGGCCTATGTCAATGCCATCCATCCGGGTATGCAGGCACAGATCACTCTGGATACCGATCATGACAAACTTTACCCAGCCCATGTCCTCCGGGTGGGCCTGGTATTCGGAGCCACGCAACTCGGTCCGCGCAACGATCAACCTCGGAATGTCCGTGATGTTGACTGCATACTGCTCCTGGATGCGCGCGGTCTACGGGTTGGCCAACGAGTTTTGGTAAAATTCCTCCGCCAACCGAAGTCCTGAACCGAGATCTCGCCCTTTCCAGCCAAACTTACCACGCGGTCGCCATTTATACTGATAAGATCTTTTGCCAGCGCGGCCCGCATGCTGGCGCTATGTACCAATTCCGGATTTCTCTGCATGCCTCACAACTGGACCATCCTCTGTGATTTTGACGGCACCATCAGCATCGGTGATGTGACCGACCGGCTGCTGGAGCGCTTTGGACAGGCTGGCTGGGAAGAACTGGAAAATGCCTGGAAGCTGGGAGAAATCGGTTCACTCGCCTGTATGGCGGGGCAAATCGCCCTACTCGATGCCAACCCCGCCGAACTGGATGCCGCCATCGCCGAAATTGCTATCGACCCGGCATTCCCCGCCTTTGTGGCGGCAGCCCTGGCGGCAAAGATTCCCCTGACCGTGGTCAGTGATGGCCTGGACCGTGCCATCCATGGCATTCTGGCCCGCTATGGGCTGGATCATCTTCCCGTCGTCGCCAACCGTCTCGTAGCCGCCACCCAGCGCAGCTGGCACCTGGAATTTCCCCATTCCAGCCCGCGATGCTGTACCGGCAGCGGCGCCTGCAAATGCGCCACGGGCGAGCGTCTTGCTGCCCTGGATGGACCACGTCGAATTCTGCTGATCGGCGATGGCAGTTCGGATTTTTGTCTGGCCAAGCGGGCCGATTTCGTTTTTGCCAAGCATTCATTGGCTGCCCACTGCCATGAACACGGCATTGCCCATCGCGTCATTGCCGATTTTGAGCATGCCCTGACGGCCCTGCCGGCTCTGCTGGAACAACCTGTCCCCTCCACCTCCATACCTATTCCATCCTGAACTATGCAAACTTCCAAACACGACGCCGACCTGCTGGCCGATGAGGCCCGATACTGTTCCTTTGGTGATACCGTTCACTATTGCGAACCGCCTAGAATCTTCGACCGCTGCGAGGGTAGCTATCTGTTCGACGGCGACGGCACCCCGTTTCTCGACCTGCAAATGTGGTATTCCGCGGTCAACTTTGGCTATGCCAACGAACGTCTGAATAACGCCCTCAAACACCAGATCGATAAGCTTCCACAGGTCGCCAGCCAGTACTTGCACCGGGAAAAGATCGAGCTGGCACGAATCATCGCCCAGGATGCCGAGCGTAAATTTGGCTACCCGGGACGGGTGCATTTCAATGTCGGCGGCGCCCAGGCGGTGGAAGATTCACTCAAGATCGTGCGCAACTACAGCCACGGCAAGAGTCTGATGTTTGCCTTCGAAGGCGGCTATCACGGCCGCACTCTGGGGGCCTCGGCGATCACTTCCAGCTACCGATATCGGCGGCGTTACGGACATTTCGGAGAACGAGCCCATTTTCTACCGTTCCCGTATCCGTTCCGTCGCCCCAAGGGCATGACCGCTGAGGAATACGGCGAGCACCTGGTCGCTGAATTTGCCCGTCTGTTTGAGACTGAATACCACGGTGTCTGGGATCCGAAGGCGGGTGAATGTGAATACGCAGCGTTTTACATCGAACCCCTGCAGGGTACCGGCGGCTATATCGTGCCGCCACCCAATTACTTTACCGGCCTGAAAAAGGTACTCGACCAGTACGGCGTCCTGCTGGTGGTCGACGAGATTCAGATGGGCTTTTTCCGTACCGGCAAACTCTGGTCGATCGAACACTTCGGGGTGCGTCCGGACGTGCTGGTGTTCGGCAAGGCCCTGACCAACGGACTCAATCCCCTAGCCGGGCTCTGGGCCCGGGAAGAACTGATCAATCCACAAACCTTCCCACCCGGTTCCACTCATTCAACCTTCGCTTCCAACCCATTGGGTACTGCGGTTGGCCTCGAAACCATGAAGATGCTGGCTGAAACCGATTACGAGCCTATGGTGATGTCCAAGGGTGCGCATTTTCTCGAAGGCCTCAAGGATCTGCAGAAACGTCACCCGGAAATCGGTGATGTCGATGGTCTGGGCCTGGCACTACGGGCCGAAATCTGTGAGGCCGATGGCTTTACCCCGAACCAAGCCCTGGTCGACCGAATGGAGAACATCGGCCTGGCCGCCGATCTTCAGCACCACGGAAAAAAGATTGGACTGGTCCTGGACATCGGCGGTTACTACAAAAATGTCATTACCCTGGCGCCCTCGCTGCATATCAGTACTGAGGAAATCGACCTGGGCCTGGCCCTACTCGACCAACTGCTGGTCAAGGCCAAACAGAGCAGTTGATGGCAAGGACTCTACAAAAGAATAATGATCCTCCTGGCTGATCTTGGCACGCCCGGTCAAGACTTGCCCTTGTCAGGGCAGCGAGCCAACGTCTATAATGACTGGTTCTTGTCGGCCCGTGTCTTACATGGGTAGTGCCTACAACGTGGTGTGGGCACCCTACGATACCCTTCCAGCACCACGTGACCATCGTGTCGCTGGGCCGCTGTCATCCTGGCTAAGGGTGACCCAATACTGAATTCGGAGATCTTCGATGTCCCGCGTCTGCCAAGTTACCGGTAAAGGCGTGCAGACGGGTAACAACGTCTCGCATGCCAACAACAAATCCCGTCGCCGCTGGCTACCCAATCTGCACGAGCGCCGCTTCTGGGTGCCGAGCGAAAATCGCTGGGTACGCCTACGGGTTTCCAGCCACGGCCTGCGTATCATCGACAAGAAGGGTATCGAAGTCGTCCTTGCTGAGCTGCGTGCGCGCGGCCAAAAGATCTGAGGAGACCTGAATCATGGCTTCCAAACGCGACAAAATCCGCCTGAACTCATCCGCCGGTACCGGTCATTTTTACACCACCGACAAAAACAAGCGGAACACCCCCAACAAACTGGAAATCAAGAAGTACGATCCGGTCATACGTAAACATGTGATGTACAAGGAAGGCAAGATCAAATAGCCATTCCGCACACCGCTGATAGTAGACCAACCGTAGCCTGCAACCGTTCATGGTTACCCAGAGCCGGTTCTGCGACGACCATTGACGCCCTCATGCCGACAACCGGAATGAGGGCTTTTTCTTGGTTTTTTACGGCTGAACAGAACATTGAAGAAAACTAATTCCGTAGCATGACAGCCGACCCAATGGATCCACGCTTTGCTGTAGCTGATGGTCTGACGGCGAACTGAGCAACCTCCCAATGGGATTGGCCCCAGCAGATGACCTATGGGTGCCTACAAAATTCGTAGCCAGTGGTTTATGCCCAACACCTCGCAGTGAGTCTCCTAGGCCTGTCCTCGGAATAGGCCAAGAGTGGGCGAGCACACAACACCGCAAGCGGGTCGTGAATAGGTTGGGGATCTGCCTAATATATGAATCAGGCTGGAACGGTGCGGGCCTGCCACTCAGCACGCGGCGGCCGATCGGGAAAAGCCTCGCGAAGAATGCGCTGGGCCTGTTCGACTGCCATATTTGGAACCATCACGGTGATAAAGTCGCGAGCCGGCAACTGGCCCATCGCACCGGTAAGATAGGCCCCACTAACGAAAGCAGGGATCGATTCAGACTCCAGCACATCTTTGGCCAACTGGGCATCAATGATGTTTTCAGCATGATAGACAATGCGCATAAACATCAAGCTAGTCCCGCTTGCACCATAAAGCAAGCTGTGAAATCTTGGCTTCTCTCCCTTCGATAACTGTCAGACCCCCCATGGCTCCATGGTAATGAGGAGCAAGCGTAAGCGGGATAAGGTGTCGGCATCATCCGGGGCATAACGCTGTCGAAAATAGTGTCCCCTCACCATCCCGGTGCATACTTCTCCCACCTTTGTCATCCCGGGCGCTGACCCGG
>CAYOLM010000072.1:0-6438 GCA_964404785.1 uncultured Mizugakiibacter sp. | reverse complement strand
ATTTCTTCAGGAGTGATGCAATATGGTGGCATGAAATAAATGATATCGCCAAGGGGGCGCTGCAGTACACCGTGCTTTAAGCAGTAGAGATACACATCCAGTCCCCGCCGTTGTACCGCCGGGAAAGGGGTGCGTGAAGCCTTATCTTGTACCAACTCCACAGCGGCAATCATTCCAGTTTGCCGCACATCGGCAACGTGAGGATGCTCGGTCAGAGGTTCAACCATGCGCCCCAGATGGGCGGCTAGTTCACGATTTTGTTCGAGTACTGGGCGATCACGAAACAAGTCCAGGGTGGCTAGGGCAGCACGGCACGCCAACGGATTACCGGTATAGCTGTGAGAGTGCAAAAAAGCCTTGTGGCTGGCGTATTCGGCATAGAAGGCGGCATAGACCTCAGCCGTGGTAAGCACTGCAGAGAGCGGCAGGAATCCACCGGTCAGTCCCTTGGATAGAAGCATGAAATCAGGCCGAATATGTGCCTGTTCACAGGCAAACAGGGTTCCGGTACGACCAAACCCCACGGCAATTTCATCAGCGATCATGTGGACATGAAATTCATCACACAGTTGGCGTAAGCCGTGTAGATAACTTGCATGGTACATGCGCATGCCCCCTGCACATTGCACCAGCGGTTCAATGATGACCGCGCACAGTGAATCGGCTTGTTGTTCGAATACCGTGCGCATATCGTCCAGGCGGCGCTGAGCGAATGCCTCCCAAGTTTCGCCGGTTTCGCGCTGGTAGGCGTCAGGTGAGGGAACGATCACAGGGGTGAGCAACAGAGGTGCATAAGTAGACCGATACAGTGCCACGTCGCTGACTGACAGTGCGCCCAGGGTTTCCCCGTGGTAGCTTCCGCTGAGGGTGACGAAGCGGGTTTTGTCTCGGTAGCCGCAATTACGCCAGTAGTGATAGCTCATCTTCATACTAACTTCGACCGCGCTGGAGCCATTGTCGGCGAAGAACACCCGTTCCAGCCCGGATGGGGTGAGTTGCACCAGGCGCTCGGCCAGTTCCACTGCGGGTTGGTGAGTGAATCCAGCAAAGATAACGTGTTCCAGCTGTTCCAACTGCTCTTTGATAGCATTGGCAATGTGGGGCTCTGCATGCCCAAAGAGGTTCGTCCACCATGAACTCACCGCATCCAGGTAGCGACGTCCATGGTCGTCATAGAGCCAAATGCCTTGGCCGTGAGTAATGGCGATCATGGGCACCTGGGGGTGGTCATGCATCTGCGTACAGGGGTGCCATACACAGTCGAGATCGCGGCGGGAAAGGTCAGTTTGGTGACAAGTCATGCGGTATGCTCGGCAAGTTGGATGGTTCGGTTCAGTCGGTGGGAAGCTTGGTGACTTTATCCCGTTTTCATACATTCTGGGTGACCGCATTGTTGGTGGTGGCCTTTCTGGTGTTTGGTATTGGCTTATTCCCGGCACGATGGCTGCTGGATTGGTACGCTCAGCAGATAGTAATTTTGCATCTGAGCGAGGTACGGGGGACGGTATGGCGCGGTCAGGCGCGTTTGGATGTGGGTACTGGCTACGATCCCTTGCAGATTAAATGGCATTTGTCGGGTACGGCCTTGTGGGCTGATATACGCGGTCGGGTATCCTGGAATTCGCCTCACAGCTCGGGTCGTCTGCATTTTGTCAGGCTGGGTAACGATGATTGGTGTTTGCAAACGGTACGGGCTAGCGTACCCGCGCAATGGTTGGCAGATGATAGTTCGCATGTACGTGGCCAGCTTCATTTGTTTCTGGCCGTGCTTGAGTTGCGCAATGCCTGGCCGAGCCGACTGCAAGGTACGTTTCGTTGGGATGCCGCAAACTTGCAAACTCCCAACGGGATCCTTGATCTGGGCACAGTACGTGGTTCAATCGGTATAGATTCACAAGGCTTGCCCGGGGGTAAAGTAAGCAATTCTGACGGTGCAGTGAGTCTGTATGGACGGTTTCGAATCACCCCGTTGGGATTGGCTTTCAACGGTAGACTGAAGGCGAACAATAATTCTCTAGTGCCTGTGCCATGGTCTGGGAGAGCCCATGCCGATGGGATACAACAGGTGCGTTTTGGGGTTTTCCCGCCAGACTTACCGGAATTACCTATTCCCGGGTTTTCCCAGCGGGCTAGTAGGTCGCAAATTAAACAGCGAAAGCCAGGTAAGGTAGCAACGGCCTCAGTTGTGGCAGATGGATAGCACTCAAAGTATCGTCATAGGCGAGTGTAGGGGATGGCCTTTCACAGCTTGTAGCGATGGCTGGCCGAGACCATGGCCCAGGTGGCGTAGTCGCTTGGCGCAAAGACCTCACAGGCCTGCTCATCGAGTTTTTTGAGTACGGATGGCAAGAGGTGTCGTGGCACTCATCCAGCACTACCCGCAGGTCTGGGCCGTGCACTTCTGCTGAGAGCCAACTACAGCCCGCTGCAACGCGTCCCCGACTCATTGCATCTTGGACAAGGCTCCTGCTTGACAAGTACCGCTCATGCAGGCTTTACTCCATGCATGCTCATGGTTGCGTTCCTCCACTCTTATTCGACACCGTCACAGCTGCCGCTGCAGTGCTGTTGCACAATTTCGGTGGGCATAACCCGGCGTACCACTATTATCACGACTACCACCGCAACCGGCGTCACTATAAGCGGCGGGTACGTGGATTGAATTAGCCTCAGGGCTTCAGACACCTCCCCGCCGAATACCGCGGCAGGAAGGGTTCTGATTACTTTCCACCGCGATACCGGCAGGGTCTCACCATGGAGATCAGCATGATGTCGTCACCCTCAACTCAGCCCCCCCACCTCGACGTTGTTGACGAGCGACCGTCCGTACACAAGTTCGGGGGGTCGAGTCTTGCCGATACCGCCGGTTATGCGCGAGTCGTACAACGACTTAGAGAAACTGGCGAAAGTGCACAGATCATTGTGGTTTCTGCCTTGCAAGGTGTTACCGATGTGTTGGTGTCATTGGAACCAAGCATGCTTACGGAAGCTCGCGACACGCTGCTTGACACCCTGCTTACTCGCCACCTCAAGATTGCCGAGCCACTGCAGGATCCATTACTGGCAGCATGGCTTCGCCAGCAGTTCGCCGCACTTACCCAAACTCTGCATCAGGCTGCCAAGGAGACCTGGCCAGCTGCGCTGCGCGCTGAGGTACAAGGCCTTGGTGAATTATGTAGCGCGCATTTATTGGCGGCATACCTGATTCATGACGGTTTGGGTTGCACGATTCTCGATGCGCGTGAGGTACTCACGGTGCAGCACGGTGAGTTGGGGGCCAGTGTGCACTGGCCCCGTAGTGAAACAGCCTGGGCGGCCTGGCGGGCGCAGCATGGCAGCGCACGGCTGGTGGTCACTGGATTTGTGGCGCGTGACCTGGCAGGCAGTGCTACCACTCTGGGCCGCAACGGTAGTGACTATTCGGCGGCGATCTTTGCCGCCCTCGGCAATGCCGTGGCCTTAACTCTCTGGGGTGATACCGACGGCGTACTCAGTGCCGATCCGGATCTGGTTCCCGAGGCTGTGCCGCTCCCTGCACTTAGCTATAACGAGGCCTGCGAAATGGCCTACTTCGGCGCCCGGGTTATCCATCCCCAGACCATGATCCCGGCATTACGATGCCGGCTTCCGATCCATATCCGTAACACCTTTCGAGCTGAACAACCCGGAACGTGTATTGATGCGAACAGCCTCCTTGGTGCGCCGGTTAAGGGACTGACCACGGTGTCCGGTATGGCCATGCTTAATTTCGAGGGTGCTGGTATGTTAGGCGTGCCGGGGACTGCCGAACGGGTTTTCGGTGCTCTGCATGCCGCCGATGTATCGGTGAGCATGATCTCCCAGGGCTCGTCCGAGCATTCGATCTGTTGCGTCATACGCGATATTGATGCTGATCGAGCGCAGACCGCCCTGAATACGGCGTTTGCGGCGGAAATCAGTAGTGGTGCGGTGCAGGGTGTGTCGCTATCTAGCGACATTAGTATTCTTGCTGCAGTGGGCGACGGTATGGTCGGTACTCTGGGGGTGGCGGCACGACTTTTTGCAGGGATTACGCGGGCCCGGGTAAATGTTCGGGCTATTGCCCAGGGGGCTAGCGAGCGCAGTATTTCTCTGGCTATATCCAGTGCCGATGCACCACGTGCCTTACGAGCTGCCCACGCGGCTTTTCTGCTTTCCGATCAGACCTTGAGCATCGGGGTGATCGGCGCGGGTAATATCGGTAGTGCCTTGCTGGAACAAATGCGGGCAGCCCAGCAGCGGCTACGCGTGGAGTCCGGCCTGGACTTACGTATTCGGGCTATTGCCAACAGCCGTCGGCAATGGTTGCATGAGGATGCTGAGCTTTCTGCCGACTGGCGTCAGCAGTTGGAACAATCGGTGAATGTCGACCTCAAGGCATTTACAGCACATGTACACGCCAGTCATCTTCCCCATGCTGCCATCATCGACTGCACTGCCAGCGATGCCTTGGCTGACCATTATGCCGATTGGCTGCGTGCAGGTATCCACGTTATCACCCCCAGCAAGCGGGCCGCATCAGGCTCTGCTAGCCGCTGGCAGGCTATCCGGGCTGCCGCCGTGCAAGGTGGGGCACAACTACGTTACGAGGCCACCGTCGGGGCGGGTTTGCCGATCGTCCAGACCTTGCGAGACTTGATCGACACCGGTGATGAACTGATCGCGGTCGAGGGCGTCTTATCCGGCACCTTAGCCTGGTTGTTTAATCGCTACGATGGCCAACGGCCCTTCTCGGAACTGCTCGGCGAAGCGCATGCCCAAGGTTATACCGAACCTGATCCACGCGATGACCTGGCTGGTGTTGATGTGGCCCGTAAGCTAGTTATTCTGGCGCGGGAGGCCGGGATCGGGATCGAACTTGAGGATGTTGCGATCAAGAGCCTGGTACCACTAGCGTTGATGACGATGGGGCGTGAGGAGTTTCTGCAGCGCTTGCCGGAACTGGATGCGGCGATGGCGGAGCGCTTCACCCGGGCACATGCTGGCCATCGGCATTTACGCTATATGGCCAGGGTCGACCATCGCGGTATAGCCCAGGTCGGGCTTGAAGAAGTTGCCGATCAGCATGCTTTTGCCAGGTTGCGCTCTACCGACAATATTGTCCAGTTCACCACTCGCCGTTATTGCGACAATCCTTTGGTGGTACAGGGGCCTGGTGCAGGTCCGGAGGTAACCGCTGCCGGGGTGTTCGCGGATCTGTTGCGAGTGGCTGCAGGTTTGAGGAGAGGGCCATGAAAACCCACGCCACAGCACGTGCCCCGGCCAGTGTCGGTAATGTCGCGGTGGGTTTCGACATTCTCGGGCACAGCATTGCCGGTCCCTTTGACGAGGTGAGTGTGCAGCGCGTGGAGACTCCCGGAGTGCACATTGTCAGCATTCGTGGGGCTGACCGGCCACTGCCCCAAAATGCCGCTGAGAATACTTCAGGAGCCGCTTTAATATCGTTGTGCGACGCTTTGAATCCTGCTTACGGATTCGAAATTACCATTAACAAAGGCATTCCCTACGGTTCGGGACTCGGCGGCTCGGCGGCCTCTGCGGTAGCCGCATTGGTCGCTGCCAATGAACTGCTTGATACACCTCTTGCGCGCGAGCAGCTCTATCCACATGCATTGACCGGCGAGGCGGTTGCCAGCGGTTCGCGGCATGGGGATAACGTTGCTCCCATGTTACTAGGTGGTCTGGTGTTGGCAACTTCTGAGACCTTGTTAAGTCTGTCGGTGCCGGACTGGTTGCATGCCGTCCTGGTACACCCGCACTATGTTCTGGAGACCCGCCGGGCCCGCGAGATCTTAGCCGGTTCCTACCCGCTATCCCACTACATTGAACAAAGTGCCCACTTGTCCATGCTACTGGCTGGGTGCTTTCGAGGAGATCCCGAACTACTACGTAAGGGACTCGTTGATGTGCTGGTGGAACCCCGCCGTGCTGCCCTTATTCCCGGTTTCACCGAGGTCAAAAATGCGGCACTGGACTCCGGGGCATTGGGTGCCAGTATCTCCGGTGCCGGCCCCAGTGTGTTTGCCTGGTGCCAGGACGCTACGACCGCAGCCAGCGTTAAGATGGCTATGCGCCAGGCGTTTGCAGAGCATGATCTCGATAGTGAAGGCTGGATTTCTCCAGTCAACGGCCCTCGTGCGGAGGTGACGGCATGCGTTTCGTGAGTACGCGTGGACAGGCTCTAGCAGTTTCTCTGCCCCAGGCTCTTGCTGCTGGCCTTGCTACGGACGGCGGACTGTATATGCCCGAACACCTCCCAATCCTGAATCTTGAATATTTTGGGAGCCTGCAGACGCCCCCAGCGGTGACCGCACGGCTACTCGAGCCGTTCTTTGCGGGTCTTCCGTTGCAAGCGGCCCTCCAAGATATTTGCAATGAGGCGCTTCGACAGCCGCTATTTTTGCGGGCCATGGATACGCC
>CAYOLM010000071.1:0-6478 GCA_964404785.1 uncultured Mizugakiibacter sp. | reverse complement strand
GCATGTCGGCAACCAGATTGTTGTAGCCGAACGAGACCCCGCGTTCACACACCAGCAATTGTGTATTACCCGTCGAGCGAGCTTTTGCGACCACGTGTTGCATGTCCCACGGTGCCAGAAACTGGCCTTTCTTGATGTTCACCGGTCGCCCTGCCGCGGCAACATTGCGGATAAAATCTGTCTGCCGACACAGAAAGGCCGGGGTCTGCAGCACATCGACAACCGCCGCCACTTCATTGAGAGGGGTGTATTCATGAACATCGGTTAGTACGGGAACACCGATCTGGCGCTTGACCTCATCCAGAATCTGCAAGCCCTGTTCGATACCCGGGCCACGATGCCCGACAAGCGAGGTGCGATTGGCCTTGTCAAACGAACTCTTGTAAATAAACGGTATGCCCAGCCGGCGAGTGAGTGCCTGCAGTTCGCCGGCCGTATCCAGTGCCAGCTGCCGGGACTCAATCACGCAGGGTCCGGCGATCAGGAACAGGGGTTGATCCAGGCCGACCTCGAAACCGCACAGCTTCATGCCACACCCTCGGCCTGCGCCAGTCGCGGGCCTTCGCGCAAGCGCCGGTATTCACGGGCTGCCCGGATGAAACCGATAAACAGCGGGTGGCCATCCCGCGGGGTCGAGGTGAACTCGGGGTGAAATTGACAGGCCAGAAACCAGGGATGCACGGTACGCGGCAACTCGATGATCTCCACCAGCAGATCGTCCATGGACTTGCCGGCAATCACCAAGCCCAGATCCTCGAACTGCTGCCGGTAGCGATTGTTGAATTCGTAACGGTGCCGATGCCGCTCCCGGATAACATCCTCGGCATACAACGTCTGTGCCAGTGTGCCCGGTTTGAGCCGACATTCCTGCGCTCCCAGACGCATGGTACCTCCAAGATCAGACTCGGCACTGCGTTGTTCGACCTCACCGGCATGAGTGGTCCATTCGGTAACCAGGGCAATCACCGGATGATCGGTACGTGGGTCGTTCTCGCTGGAATCGGCCCCAGACAGGTTCGCAACATACCGGGCAAAATCAACCACCGCAGCATGCATTCCATAGCAGATACCAAAATACGGAATACCCTGTTCCCGGGCAAACCGCGCAGCGTGCACCTTGCCTGCAAAACCGCGCTTACCGAAACCGCCAGGTACCAGCACGGCATCCATCTTACCAAGGGCCTTTTCGATGCCTTCCGCTTCGGCCTGTTCAGCATCCACCCAATGCAGATTGACCTGGGTATTCTGTTTAAGACCCCCATGATGCAAGGCTTCACCCAATGACTTGTAGGCATCCTTGTGCTCGACATACTTGCCGACGATGGCAATATCCACTTCATCAGAGGGGTGCCGAACGGCCGCTACCGTGGCCTCCCACTCGCTCAGGTCGGCAGGGCCAGCCTCCAGCTGCAGGCGTTTGACGACGATGTCATCCAGGCCCTGCTGATGCAGCCACAATGGCAAGCTGTAAATCACATCGACATCCGGCTCACTGATCACCGCCGCTTCAACCACATTGGTAAACAGCGCAATCTTGCGTCGATCGCCATCTGACAAGGACCGTTCCGAGCGGCACAGCAAAATATCGGGCTGAATGCCGATCGAGCGCAGTTCCTTGACTGAATGCTGGGTAGGCTTGGTCTTGATCTCGCCGGCAGCCTTAATATATGGCACCAGGGTCAAATGCATGAACAGGCAATGGGCCTCTCCACGTTCGATACGCAGTTGTCGGATCGCCTCTAGAAACGGCAAGGACTCGATATCGCCTACCGTACCGCCGATTTCCACCAGAGCTACATCATGGCCTCGTGTTGCCTCGTGAATCCGGTACTTGATCTCATCGGTGATGTGTGGAATGACCTGGACAGTGGCTCCCAGATAATCGCCGCGCCGTTCCTTACGAATCACACTCTCGTAAATCTTCCCGGTGGTGACCGAGTTGTTACCGCTCAAGTGGGTTCGCACGAAGCGCTCATAGTGACCGAGATCCAGATCGGTCTCGGCCCCATCATCGGTGACATAAACCTCACCATGCTGAAACGGACTCATGGTACCTGGGTCCACGTTAATGTAGGGATCCAGTTTCATCAGGGTAACCTTGAGCCCGCGGGCTTCAAGGATGGCAGCAAGCGAAGCCGATGCGATGCCCTTCCCCAGGGAAGACACCACACCGCCAGTAACAAATATCAAGGGGGTCATGGAAACCATCAAGCCGTGAAAGCGATACTTTAACGACTCGCGCCCACAACCGCGAGCGCGTACCCTATTGGATCTATGAAAAACTCTATCCCGCAACGCCTCACCCAACTCCGCCAGGCCATGGATCAACATGGTATTGCCGCCTGTCTGATTCCCACTGCCGACCCGCATCTTTCCGAGTATTTACCTGAGCATTGGTCTGTACGTGCATGGTTTTCAGGCTTTAATGGCTCGGCTGGTACCCTTATCGTGACGACCGACTATGCCGGCTTGTGGACCGATTCCCGCTATTTTGAACAGGCCGAACGCGAACTGGCAGCTACCGGCATCGAACTGCAACGGCTACGCGTAGCACACACCCCAGAGCATCTCAGCTGGCTGACTGAACACCTGCAAACCGGCCAATGCCTGGCCTGTTCAGGAGATATGCTCAGCCGCAACGCCGCCCAGCAGTTACAAGACAGCCTGAAGGCGAAAGGTGTACATACCGATTTCCGCACCGATCTACCGGGGTGGGTATGGAAACAGCGCCCGGCCCTGCCAACCGCAGCGATTGTCGAGCATCCACAGGCCTTTGCCTGCGCCCAGCGTGGTGATCGTCTGCAGGCTTTGCGCACCGCCATGCAGCAGGCCGGGGCCAGTCATCATCTACTCTCCAGCCTTGATGACATCGCCTGGATTACCCAGTTACGTGGTGGCGATATCGAATACAACCCGGTATTTCTGGCCCATCTGCTGATCGGTCCTGATTCAACCGAGCTATTCATTGACCCGGCCAAACTGGGCGCTGCCGATCTCATCGACGCGCTCCATGCAGATGGCATCGTCATCCGCCCTTATGAGGCCATTGACGAGGCATTGCTCTCCTTAACCCGCGATACCCGGCTGCTGTTCGACCCCGGGCGAATCTGCATGTCCCTGGCACTGCGCATTCCCGATGCGGTGCAACAGATCGAAGCAGCGAATCCAAGCACTGCCATGAAAGCCCGCAAGAGTCCCTGCGAACTGGATCACTGGCGTGAGGTGATGCGCCGCGACGGCGCTGCCCTGGTTCGGGCCTTCCGGCAGATCGACGACGGCGTACGGGCTGGCAAGACGCTTACTGAGCTGGATGTGGATGAAATCGTGACCCGTGAACGACGCCGGGAAAGCGATTTTGTCGGCCCCAGTTTTGCCACCATTGCCGGCTATGCCAGCAACGCCGCCCTGCCTCACTACCAAGCCCTTCCCGAGCACCATACGCAACTGCAACCGCATGGTTTGCTACTGGTCGATTCCGGCGGTCAATACCAGGGCGGTACCACCGACATCACCCGGGTCTGGTCCCTGGGACCCATTACCGACCAGGAACGCCTCGACTACACCGTGGTGCTGCAGGGCATGATCGCACTGAGCCGGGCACATTTCCCCAGCGGCGCCAGTGGCCCGCAACTTGATGCCCTGGCACGCGCCCCAATCTGGGCTGAGCAGGCCGACTACGGCCACGGCACCGGCCACGGCGTGGGTTACTTTCTCAACGTCCATGAGGGCCCCCACAGTATCCGTCCACCCTCATCAGGGAGGGCTCTGGTAGCCCTGCAACCCGGTATGGTAGTTTCCATCGAACCCGGTCTATATCGTCCTGGACAACATGGGATCCGTCATGAAAATCTGGTCGTCGTGAACGACAGTGGGTCAAGTGAATTCGGTCAGTTTCTGGCCTTTGAGACTCTCAGCCTGTGTCCCTTCGATACCCGGGCGCTGCAAAATGACCGACTCAACACTATCGAACGCAATTGGCTGAATACCTACCACGCCCGGGTCTTCGAGCTTCTCGCCCCGCGCCTGCAGGCTGTAGACCGCAGCTGGCTAAAAGCCCGTTGCGCACCCTTGTCGCCATGAAGCCATGGCTACCGATCCCCCACCCCATGGCGGGCGGGCAGCGCAACATGGCCGCCAAAGCCAGATTCCCAAGCGACCTGTTGGTCCGGCTTGTTGTAGCCCCAACCACAACCTTCCTCGTCACCGTAAGCTGTCTATATCCGGCCCGTAGTGACTTGACCGTAGCCGCCGGCCTCAGCATGATCCGCAACCTTTACTACCCATCTGCACGGTTATGAACAACCGCTACAACGCCGCTGATATCGAAGTCCTGTCGGGCCTGGACCCCGTCAAGCGTCGCCCCGGCATGTACACCGACACCACCCGGCCCAATCACATGATCCAGGAAGTGGTGGACAATGCGGTGGATGAAGCCTTGGCCGGTTACGCGAAATCCATCGCCGTTACCTTGCATACCGACGGTTCCATCAGCGTCAGCGATGACGGCCGCGGCATGCCGGTGGACATCCATCCTGAAGAGGGTATCTCCGGGGTCGAGCTGATCCTGACCCGGCTGCATGCTGGCGGCAAATTCTCCAACAAGAATTATGCCTACGCCGGCGGTCTGCACGGCGTCGGGGTTTCGGTAGTGAATGCCCTATCCACACGCCTGGAAGTCACTATTTGTCGTGACGCCCAGGAATATCGCATGGGCTTTACCGCTGGAGATCGCAGCAGCGAACTGGAAGTCATCGGCAGCGTTCCAAAGCGGCGTACCGGTACTACCTTGCGTTTTTGGCCAGATACCCGGTACTTCGATTCACCACGGATTTCAGTTCCCAAGCTCAAGCATCTGCTCCGCGCCAAGGCAGTACTATGCGCCGGCCTCAACGTCCAACTCAGCGATGCTGCTGCGGATGAAAGCACAGCATGGTGTTACCAAGATGGCCTGAGTGATTACCTGGCGCAAGCCCTGGGCCAACAGGAGTGCCTGCCGCCAGAGCTGTTCCAGCTAAATATCGAACGCAGCGAATCGCGTATCGACCTGGTGCTTGCGTGGGTGCCAGAAGGTGACTTGGTGCAGGAAAGCTACGTCAACCTGATCCCCACCCTGCAAGGTGGCACCCATGTTAACGGCTTACGCAGCGGCCTTACCAGCGCTATGCGGGAGTTCTGTGATCTGCGCAACCTGTTGCCACGCGGTATCAAGCTGGCCCCGGATGATGTCTGGGAACGGGTAGCCTTTGTGCATGCGGTGCGTCTGCGCGATCCGCAGTTTGCCGGCCAAACCAAAGAACGGTTATCCTCGCGGGCCGCCGCCAGTCTGGTTGAGGGCACCGTACACGACCGCTTCAGCCTGTGGCTGAACCAACACGTGGAGCTGGGCGAACGTATCGCCCAACTGGCCATCGACCGTGCCAGTGCCCGCCTCAAGGCCGCCAAAAAGGTGGTGCGCAAGAAGATCGTCCAGGGCCCGGCCCTGCCGGGCAAGCTCGCTGATTGCCAGAGCCAGGATCTGAGCCGTACCGAACTGTTCCTGGTCGAGGGCGACTCTGCCGGCGGTTCGGCCAAACAGGCACGCGACAAGGACTTCCAGGCCATCCTCCCTTTGCGCGGCAAGATCCTCAACACCTGGGAAGTGGAATCCGCTGCCGTGCTGGCCAACCAAGAAGTTCACGACCTCGCCGTAGCCATCGGCTGCGATCCGGGTTCGGAATCCATTAGCGGCCTGCGCTACGGCAAGATCATCGTACTGGCGGACGCCGATTCCGACGGTCTGCACATCGCCACCTTGCTGGCCGCCCTATTTCTGCAGCACTTCCCTACCCTGGTGCGCGAAGGCCACATCTTCGTAGCCATGCCGCCTCTGTTCCGCATTGATGTCGGCAAGCAGGTGCTGTATGCCCTTGATGAAGAGGAAAAACGCTTACAATTGGAGCGTATCGAACGCGACAAGATCCGTGGCCAAGTCAGTGTGACCCGTTTCAAGGGTCTCGGTGAAATGAATCCCAGCCAGTTACGTGAATCCACCGTATACCCTGATACCCGCCGCCTGGTGCAGCTCACCCTGGAGGACGCCACCAGCACCGACCAACTCATGGATATGCTACTGGCCCGCAAGCGCGCCCCCGACCGTAAAGCCTGGTTGGAAAAAAAAGGCGATCTGGCCAGTCTTGAGCTGTAGACCGAGTGCCGGGCAACGCGCCGCCGTGATCATGAGCCTGCTGGCGACCGCCAAAGCCAACGGCCATGATCCGTACGCTTGGCTCACCGACGTACTGACACGTCTGCCGACCACGCTCAATCGCGACATCGACAGCTTGTTGCCGGATCGCTGGGTGCATACCCGCTTAAACCAAGTCTGAGTAGACTTCAAGGTGCGGTGTTTGTCAACAAAGATGTCCGGTCACACGTTCAGGCTGCCTCAGCTTCACATGACGGTTGAGTCTGCGATTCTTTGGGTGGGTTCAGCCATACA
>CAYOLM010000070.1:0-6551 GCA_964404785.1 uncultured Mizugakiibacter sp. | reverse complement strand
AGACCGGCCCTTAGGTTAATGCTCAGGTTTCAGTGACTAGCTACCGGCACCAAAGCGCACATTGAACTCAACCCAGTACGAGCGACCAAAGACGTTATAGTTGAAGCGGTTGTAATAAGGATACCCGGTCCAGGTATTGTCCGGCGGCGGCATCGCGTCGAACATATTATTCACAAACAGACTGACCTTGGCATTGTCGGTGATGTTGTACTGCACGCTGCCGTTGTACAGCATCCAGGGCTTGACCGCACCTCCATTAGTAGCCGCATAGCCCTTGGATGAGACTTGAGCAGCATAATTCGGGGTCTTACCGTAGCGAATCCCGTACAAGGTGGTGGTCCAGTTACCAATCTGCCAAGCCAAACTACCGGTCAGAATGGTCTTGAATTCCGACGAATAGGACGGAGTGTGCAACAACCTGACGGTTTGATCCCCAGCATACTGCTGATAGGTGTGCTGTAGGGTCACGTTGTAGCGCAAACCCGCACTGAAATCACCATACTTACCCCAATTCCAACGGTAGTTGGCCGAAGACACAATACCCCGTACCGCCTCATTGGAAACATTGACGGGATGTACGGTCACACCCAGCAAGTTGTATGGAAGTGGTCCGGTGGACGGGCCACGCTGCACCTGGGACAGCGCCGCCTGGCAGGTAGCCGAAGTGCTGGGCAATTGACCGAGCAGGCAGGCGGCTTCTTGCTTCATCAGCAGATCGACGCTTTGATAGGTGACCTCATTGGCGATACGGATGCTGTAGAAATCGGCCTTGAGATCAAACTTCTGATTGGGCGACCAGACCACCCCCGCACCCCAAGACTTGGCGGTAATTGACTTCAGGTCCGGATTGCCGAGCTGGGTTCCCTTGTACTGCGTTGAGCTGTACTGACACTGATCGATGGGTGTATTGGGAAATAGCAGTGCACAACGATAGTAATCGGTAGCGGAACTGTAATAGCCACTGGGGCCGATAAAGGCATAACCCAGGCTCGGCGCGCGGAAGGCCGTGGCATAGTTGGCTCGGAACAGTAAGGTATTGCTGGGTCGGTATTCCAGACCGATCTTGTAGGTGGCATCGCTGTCGGAAGAACCCCCCACGTTATTATACTTGTCATAGCGGGCCGAGAGATCGGCGGTCAACTGACTGAAGATCGGTACCCGAAACTCGGTGGCCACGGCATAATTGTTACGCTTGCCCGCTCCGCTGGAACCGGTCTGGCCCCAGAAATCCCCGGCGATTAGCCGTGGATCATTGGGTAAACTCCAAAAAGAATTGCCCGCCTGCAACACCCCGGCAAAGCCGACCGGACCGGCTGGCAGCTCGAACAGGCTGGTATTAGTGACCTGCAAGTTAACACTCTGAGTATAGGTCTCCGAGCGGTTGTGGATGACTCCGGTAAATTTCTGGTAATCGGCCGGGGTAAAGTTCTGGTAGAACTTAGTGTAATCCGGAGCATAGACTTTATAGCCATAATAAGTACCCAACTGCGGGCCTAAAAACTGGTTCTGGAAGAAGGCATTAACCTTGGCGGTGAGAGCGTGGCGCTGAGCACTATACAGCTTATCCTGAGAGCGGGCGTAGTAGGCATCGTAAGCCCAATTGCTGTTACCCAGGTTGCCGCGTACCCCACCGAAGACCGAGTAGGCGCGCGTGATCTGTAGCGTAGCTCCGGCATTCAGCCCACCGACTTCCTCGGGTGCGAAGGTGGTCTGGATATAATCGAAAGTACCGGTATTGGCGTTGACAATATAGTTGCCATGATTTAAGTCCGGCCCCCACCAGTTGTAGAATGGCCCTGAATAAAAGGTCTTGCTGCTAACGGTATACAGCACCATGCCATAGAGCTGCGCATTGCTGTTCAAACGATAGTTGGCATGCAGATAACCACTCCCGGTACGATCCCTGTTTATTAGCGTGTTGAAACCACCACTCTGCTTGCTGCCGCAGTAGTAGCCCACATTGGGACGATACTGATAACCGAGGGTGCCACCGTACTGGTTGCTGATCGCCGAGCAGGGGTTCGGTCCATTGAGGGTAGTGGGATTCAGATAGCCCGGCTGACCATAGCGCATCACTAGGTAATTGCGGGGTGAATAACGACCGTTGGGATTGGGATTGCTGTTGGAGGACTTGGTTAAGTGCCGTTGGAAACCCCAGACTGGCTTCTGATCACTGTACTGCAAGCCATAGACTAGATTTAAGCGATCTGTGTTGTAGCCACCGGTCAATTGCACTCGCTGGTTATTGCCACCGCCATCCGCATAGCTACCGGCGCGATAGTCGAGGGTCACCCCTTCAGCACGCTGCTTGAGGATGATATTGATAACCCCGGCGATGGCGCTGGAGCCGTAGATCGATGACTGATTGCCGGGCACGATGTCGATATGATCAATCATGCCCATGGGGATGTTGGAAATATCCACAAAATTGGACTGGCCGTTATACAACAACGGGAAATCCGCCATCGGCTTGCCATCAATCAAAAACAAGGTAAAACCCGGATCCAAGCCCAACAGGCTGATGGTTGAGGCACCAGTGGTAAAGCCTGCCGTGAACTGACTACCCTGCACCGAGCCAGTGGCCAGCGGCTGAGCCCGCAGAGCCTGGTAAACGCTGCTGAACCCTTGGCGCTGGATATCGCCTGTAGTCAGGGTGATAGTGGGACTGGCGGTTTCGATCTGCGCCTGCGGGATCAGGGAACCCGTGACGATGATCTTCTTCAGCTTCTGTACTTTTTCCTTTTTGGCCTTCGTTGGCGAGGTCTGGCTGGTTTGCTGGGCCATGGCCGTAGTGGCGATCAAGGGCAGCACCAGTGCCGAAGCAATCGCGGCTACCAATAATTTGCGTTTCATGATGAGTCATCCCCTCGTTAAAGTTCCCCAGACCGGCAACAGCGCACGTGCCTGGTTCAAATTCTTCCGAATTGTTGCAAACGGCCCTGCAGCCGCTTCATCTAGCCAGTCCCGAAAGCACCTGCGTGCATGAGGTGAGCCCTCGCAACGGATGTTGGATGTAACGACTTTTTAATGAAGATGTCAAGCGTCGGTAACAATGCGGGCTTACAGATACGACACACTTTTCCTGATCAGAGTCTACGGCCACCATCCACCGGTAGGCTGATTCCAGTGGTGTGGCGCGCGCTGGCAAGGTAGGCAACAGCTTGGGCTACATCTTTCGGTAAACCCGTACGCCCCAGGGCCGTAGATTCCGTGAGCTGGGTCTCATTTTCTGCCCACACCGTCCCCTCCGACCACAACACCGTACCGGGCGCCACGGCGTTGACGCGGATCCCTTCTTTACCAAACGCCTGGGCCAGAGATTGCACCAGCATCACTCCAGCGGCACGGCTGATGCTATAAGATTCGTATCCAGGCAGGGGGTAACTGGCGTACAGGTCAAGAATCACCACAATGGATCCGTCACCACTGTGGCGCACGGCGGCTGCCAAGCGGGGACGCAAACGCAGACACAAATCCCAGGTTGAGACCACATTCACTTCCAGCACATGGCGGAGAACATCAACCTGTTGCGGCGGCGGAGTACCCAGATTGCTGGGTTCAAAGTGTGAAGCATTGAATACGGCCAGGTCCAAGGGTGCCTCGCCCAGATTCTCGGCAAGTTGGGCTCGTGCTTCGGCATTGGCAAGCTCAGCATAATGCCAGTGAACACTATCCGGGCGCACCCTATGCAGCGTCTGATACAAGATGTCGGCTTCTTCACGTGGAGTCCGGGCATGCAATTCCAGATCGTAATTGCGGTGTAGGTGCTGGGCCAAAACGGCACCGATGCGACGGCTGGCTCCGGTAATCAAGGCTCGATGCATGACTGAACTCCTCGCAAAGCAGGTGACTACGCTAGCGCCACCGCGACAACATACCGCAGGATGGCCACGCCAAGGTCACGGCCTGACGGTGGATCTTCCTGGTTACGTCTGCGCAGGCGGGAATCCACCCGGCCCGGAGTACGTTGGAGATTCCATCGGACATCGGACGTTACCGCCAGCAGGTGGATCCCGGGTCGTCGCCCGGGATGACGAGACTTTTTGTCATTCCCGCGCAGGCGGGAATCCACCCGGCCCGGAGTACGTTGGAGATTCCATCGGACATCGGACGTTACCGCCAGCAGGTGGATCCCGGGTCGTCGCCCGGGATGACGAGATAAGGGTGCTGTGTCCCCCGGGATGACGAGCCTCACCCACAGCCTATCCAGGCAGTCCCTACATTGTTGCTACATATCTATGGATCAACTAATGTGATGTATCAACACTAACGATACCGGCTGGAGACATCCTATGCGCGTCATTATCAGGAAATGGGGCAATAGCGCTTCGGTACGTATCCCCAGCGGAATCATGCAAACCACGAACCTGCAACTGGATGCCGCGGTGGAAATCCGTGAGGAAGGAGGGCTCATCATTATTGAGCCAATCCGACCAAATCTTTATGACATCAACCAACTCGTCGGCAGTATCACACCAGAAAATCTGCATACCGAAATCGATTTTGGTACGGCTGTCGGCAAAGAAATTCTTTGATGGTGCGCCGCTACGTTCCTGACGCAGGTGACGTAATCTGGTTACATTTCAGTCCCCAAGCGGGCCATGAACAGGCAGGTCACCGGCCCGCCGTAGTTTTAAGCTCTGCCAACTACAACGAGAAAACAGGGCTTATGCTTTGTTGTCCTATGACAACCCAGGTCAAAGGTTATCCGTTTGAGGTTATGATTTCTGGAAAACGATCCGGGGTGGCACTCGCAGACCAAGTAAAGAGCGTTGATTGGGTCGTCCGTAAAGCAAGTTACAAGGGTAAGGTAAGCCACCAGGAATTGGCAGAGATTCGAGCCAAGGTAAAGGCGCTGATTGGGTAAGAACTGAGGAGTACTGACAATAGATCCCGGGTCGTCGCCCGGGATGACGAGACTTTTTGTCATTCCCGCGTAGGCGGGAATCCACCCGGCCCGGAACACGTTGGAGGTCCCTTCGGACGGTGCCGCTAGCACGTGGATCCCGGGTCTTACGCCCGGGATGACGTAAATGGGGGGGTGTTACCCGGGATAACGGCCCTTTTTGTGCTACGTAGAAGTTTTTTCCTACAGCCATTCGCGTGGTTGTAGATAGTCTGCCAACCGGGCTTCAGCGCTACCGGGTTCCGGGTGGTAGTCGTATTCAAAACGTACCTGCGGCGGCAGGCTCATGAGTATCGACTCGGTACGGCCGCCCGACTGCAGACCGAACAAGGTGCCACGATCGTAGATCAGGTTGAACTCCACGTAACGACCACGACGATAGAGTTGGAATTGCCGCTCACGTTTTCCCCATGGCAGAGCGCGACGCCGTTCGACGATGGGCAGATAGGCATCGAGAAAACCCTCACCCACGGCTCGGGTGAAGGCAAAACAACGCTCGAAGCCGCCCTCATTGAAATCATCAAAAAATAGCCCGCCGACACCCCGGGTTTCATGACGGTGGGGGATTCGGAAATACTCGTCGCAACGGCGCTTGTAACGTGGATAGATTTCTGTGCCGTAAGGGGCACACAGTTCATCGGCGATGTGGTGCCAATGGCGGATGTCTTCGTCAAATGGGTAATATGGCGTCAGGTCGAAACCACCACCAAACCACCACAGTGGCTGCATGCCGGGCTGATGAGCCTCGAAGTAGCGAACATTCATGTGGGTGGTCGGTATATAAGGGCTGCGCGGATGCAGCACCAGCGACACTCCGGTGGCGGCAAAGCTGCTGCCGGCGAGTCCGGGACGCTGCGCCGTGGCACTGGCCGGCAGATGGGGACCGTGAATTTCAGAAAAGTTGACCCCACCCTGCTCGAATAATGCCCCGTCACGCAGAACGCGGGTACGTCCGCCGCCGCCCTTCTCCCGGCTCCAGGTATCTTCTTCGAAAACCGACTCGCCATCAGTTGTCTGCAAGGACTGGCAGATCCGATCCTGCAGACCACGCAGCCAGTCCGCTACCTCCGCTGCCTGTTGGTGTTGCATCATGGGCTTCCCAAAAAATTTAATCATACCCCGGAGTATCTCGAAAAACCGTAGCAAGCGGTTCGAGTGCCAGTCACCATAGAACGATTCTTCATGACCTATCCCGCCGGTAGGCGAGAAGTGAATCAAACCACAACGCTGCCATCAAGTCGCGCAGCCGATTTCTGAAGGCACCCCGGTCTTGGATGGCATACTCGCTATACTGCACTGCTGGTCCTCTATAAAAACGTCCGCATGCCGCGTATCCGCGACGCCATAGCTATTAGCGCCTACACGGTGGTTTCCGCACTTGGAACCGGTCTGGCCGCACACCTCGAGGCGCTCCGCCAAGCTCGCTGCGGTCTTCGCCCGAACTCGTGGTCCTTGAATGGTGATGTGCTGCCCTGTGCCATCGGCCGGGTCGAGGGCGTTGAGCAGGCTGCTCCCTTACCCGGTGCCGCCGATACCCGCCTGCATCGGCTATTGAACATGGCTGTGGAAGGGGATCAAATCAGTACCGCACTACAAGCGGCCCGGCAACGTCACGGCGCCACCCGGATTGCCTTAGTACTGGGCT
>CAYOLM010000069.1:5668-6655 GCA_964404785.1 uncultured Mizugakiibacter sp. | reverse complement strand
ACAAATAGAGCATAGCTCCTCGGCACTACGTAATCATAGGGGACCTGACACCTAGGCATTGGACGAATTCATCGTATAGTGTCGGTATTGCCAAGATAGTAAATACCACACGTTGACCCCCTCAGCAGAGCCTTTCGATGCATCAGGCCAACACCATGAAATCTCATCCTGTCCGTAGCTTATTCCTGCTGGCTACCACCCTGTCGGCACTGGTCATCATGCTGTTGCTGGTCGCCTGTTCCCAGCAACCATCCCAGCCCTGGGTACTCACCAATATTCGCGGGCACATGCCTGATCTTGCCTTCCATCTGACCAACGACAAGGGTCGGGCAGTGATCGGCGCCGATTACCGCGGCAAGATCGTGCTGCTTTATTTCGGTTATACCCATTGTCCTGATGTCTGTCCCCTGACCCTGGCCAAACTCTCCGCCGCCTTGCACACTCTCGGCAAACAGGCCCGGGAGGTACGGATCCTGTTTGTCAGTGTCGACCCCCAACGTGATACCCCAAAGGTTTTACACACCTATGTGCAGGCCTTCTCTCCACAAATGGTAGGTCTTACCGGTAGCCAGCAACAGATTGAAGATATTACCAAGCGCTACCGGGTGGTTTATACCTACGGCAAACCCGAAGCCAGTGGTAACTACGTGGTGACCCATAGTGCCGCCATCTATATCTTCGATGGCCACGGCCAGGTCCGCTTACTGGGCACGCAAACCGATCCGATGAATGACTTCGTTCATGATCTCCGGCTACTACTTAAAGACCCGGAAAACCTCTAAAAACCTACTGTGTGAACCGATCACCAGGTCGGGTGCTCGTTCGCTCCTCACCTATCTATTTGATATGTTTGGTTGCTCATTCCGCGGCTCCCTGTACTCGGCCCACTCGCCACGTTAGGGTTCGCCTTGCTCACCCCACGAACCACGGCAGTGGACACGCATGCCACTACCGATTCACCATCCCGGTGCATACCTCTCCCACCTT
>CAYOLM010000069.1:0-5568 GCA_964404785.1 uncultured Mizugakiibacter sp. | reverse complement strand
CGTCATCCCGGGCGTAGACCCGGGATCCACGCGCTGGCGACATCGTCCGAGCGGGTCTCAAACGTGCTCCGGGCCGAGTGGATTCCCGCCTGCGCGGGAATGACGAATGGGAGGGTGGGCGTACGTTGATCCCCGCCTCTGTGGAAATGATGGGGTAAGCAGCGACGTGCTTGTCCACGCCATGGTTCGCGGTGCCCTTTGTCTCGTCATCCCGGGCGTAGACCCGGGATCCACGCGCTGGCGACATCGTCCGAGCGGGCCTCAAACGTGCTCCGGGCCGAGTGGATTCCCGCCTGCGCGGGAATGACAAAAAGACTTGTCATCCCGGGCGGAATGAAGTGGAGACCCGGGATTCATGGAGCATAGCCTGGATGAAGCGCGAGCAGAATCTGGGGAGTTCTGATGCTCACATTTCAGCTCTTTTTCATGCTGCATTCAGAATGCAAAGATAGGTAGATGATTGTAATAAAAGAATTTTTTGAATTGTACGGAAACTGTAAGGATTACCCTCTTGTATCCATGCAAAACCCGGGCGTAGGCTCATAGTGACGGAACCCACAACAGGACGTGAACGTGTTAGATCAGGAAAGTCTATTTCGTCGTGAAGTGTTTATCGCCAAGCGCCAATCGGTACTGGGCAGCATTCATCTGGCGACCCCACTTACCCATTGGCTGATAGCCAGCTTCGTCGCCCTGTTTGCCTTCAGCCTGGTGGCCTTTCTGTACTTCGGTCACTACATCCGCGGTGTTTGTCATCAAAGCGATGTTAACTGCGGGAAGGTGAATAAACTACCCCGCAGCAAGCTGACGGGGTATTGGTGCCACCCTCCTAAAATAGTGCCAATTGATGGTCACTATGGAGTCTTCTGTAAGTGCCACCTTGTCCCTTCACATAATTCCCTATCATCGCTTCATCACCATGCTTTCCGACTGTGCTAGCAAAATACCCATCACTCCAAAACTCTCCTCCCCAAAGCATTTTCTTCACATGCGGACAACGTCGAAATATCTCTCGTGCCGTTAGACTTTTAATCATCTGCACTATCTTTTTCACACTATACGTCGGTACCGATTGCACCAAAAAATGAATGTGATCTTTATCTGTGCCAATCTCTAAAAACTTCATTTCGTAGCGTCGTTCTATTTCTAGACAAATATCACGAAGTTCCTCATCCACTGCCTTGTCAAATACTACTCGCCTGTATTTCGCTGGAAAAACAAGATGATACATCAATACCGTTACATTGTGACTTTTATGTATATACTCACTCATTCACCTATATTCGCAGCAAGCTGCGGGGAATAGAACCCCAAGGGATTCAAAGCGGAACCACTGAGTTAGAACTTTCCAGGATTCAGATGTTGGAGAAGTGTTGGACGAAGTTCCTTGGGTTCGTTCCACTATTTAGAAATTCACTTGTAGTCTACATGGAGCAAGGAAATGAGTATCACTTCGTACTATCTGGCTATGAGGCATGGAAGGCCTCTATTGAATTGCAAATAAGTGGATAAATAATGAGATTGAGAGGACCGGGGTGCCTTAAGATCACCCGGCTGGCGCTGGCAAACCCTCCGGCAACCTAGGCCAGCGCCGATCGAGTAATCCTGCTGCAAGACGGGCTGCCCAATCACTGCCGCTGCGCTAAAAGACACGACGCCGACCCATGTTGAAAAAAACGCAAGTCCTGATTCCTATGCGCAGTGCAACATGTCGGTGGCAATCTGCTCATGTCAGCGCTTATCCAGCCGGCCCCGACTGGATAGACGTACCCAGTGCCGGAATGCCAACAAACCTGCCAGTACTGTCATCATGGCACCTGGGATCCAAATGATCAGCCCACCCAGATACTGATCGGTGGCGGCGCTCATGCCGGGAATTACCCGTCCACAAAGATCGTAGATCGGATACAGATCCTTGGTCGTAAAGGTGATATAGGCACCAATCAGTATCTGCGGCATTGCCGCTGCTGCGGCCGTCAGGATGCGAACTCCGGGAGCCATCCAGGCCGGTGGCTTCGGACGCGAATCCAGTACCAGCCACCAGAACAGCAAGCCATCAAGCACCATGCTCCAGTTCATCAATTCATATAGACGCGCATCAATCATCACCATGAATTGGATCGACGGCCATAGCCAGAAATAGATCAGGCCCACGAACAGCAGTACGGCCACGAAGGGATGCAACAGAACCCTTAGTAACCCATGAATGGGAGGCCAGCGCCCTATCCGCCGCAAAGCGACACGCCACGATAGCGGCATTCCCGAACGCCACTGCACTCCGGGATAGGCGAGCACGATCAGGAAGGGACCGAGATGATGGAGAACAAGGTGCTGGGCGCGATGCACAACAAAGGCATGCTCCGCGTAAAAATCTACCCGCGACTGCATCGCCAGATAGGTCAGAACCAGACCTGTCCAAAATGCGATCTGCCGTGATAAACCGGGCTTTCTGCGCCGTGCGCCCAGTCCGTACAAGATGGCTGCCGTAGCCGTTAGCACCATGAAGGCTGGGGATGGCTGCCAGGGAATCAGCCAATCGAGAACTGACACTACCGACTCTTGTCAGTGCAACGGCACATAGAGTTGCAGCGCGGCACTGGCTGGCATCAGCCAATGATCGGCGAGGAGAAACCCGAATAGTGCTGCCAGGTACACAATGGAATAATTGAATACCCGCATGGCAAAGTATTCATCCGGAGGATGCAGCAGACGTATGGCGTAATAGAGAAACCCTAGATCGAGAACTAACGCCCCGCCCAGGTAGAACAGGCCGCTCATGTGCGCCATATAGGGCAACAGGGTGGCAAGGCTCAGCAGCACCGTATAGGCCAGCACGTGCCAACGCGTGACCACAACCCCGTGGGTCACTGGCAGCATCGGGACATGGGCCCGGGCGTAGTCTTCGCGACGGAAAATAGCCAAGGCCCAGAAATGCGCCGGAGTCCACAAAAAAATAATCAGGCACAATAGTAGTGCGTAGGGATGGAGTTGGTCGGTTACGGCGGTCCAACCTAATACGGGCGGTGCGGCACCAGCAATGCCGCCGATAACAATATTCTGTGGAGTAGCCCGTTTTAAGAACGCCGTGTACAACCCGGCGTAGCCGATGAGAGAAGCAAAAGTCAGACCGGCGGTCAGGCCGTTCACCCCCAGGCCCAACAGCAGCATTGAGGCGGTACCGAGAAGGATCGCAAAAATCAGCACCTGCCGGGGTTGCAGACTGCCAGTGGGTAGCGGCCGATGGGCGGTACGGGCCATATGCCGGTCGATATTCTGATCAATCAAGTGATTCAAGGCTGCCGCCGCCGCCGCCGCCAGCCAGATACCCAACAGGCCCAGCAATAGAGGTTGCCACAGCGGCAATCCTGGAGTTGCCAGTAGCGCGCCAATTCCTGCGGTGAACATCAGCAGCGTGACGACCCGCGGTTTGGTCAGGATCCAGTATTCATGCAGTTTGTGGTGAGTCATCGTGAATTTTCCGGTAAGCCACGCTGGGTGGACGCCAATAGCCACAACAGCGTAAATAGCAGCAAAGCCGCCCCGGCATTATGTCCGGTGGCTACTAACAGAGGAAGACCGAATAACACATTGCTGATGCCCAGTGCGACTTGTGCCAACAGCAGCAGAACCAGAACCCAGGCCTGCTTGCGTAGCCCCGACTGCCGGGCGCGCCAAGCCAACCATAGCCCGTAGGTGAACACCAACAGAGCTCCAAACCGATGCGTCATCTGGATCGCCGCACGAGCCGGTTCATCAAGAATTCCGCCCGCATAATTCACCCCGATTTCGCGCCAAAGAATGAATCCTTGATGAAAATCCGTTGCTGGCCACCAGGCCCCAGCACATTTCGGAAACTCGGTTCCACAGGCTAGGGCCGCGTAGTTCGCGCTGGTCCAGCCACCCAGAGCAATCTGCCCGACCAATAGCACTAAGCCCATTACCACCCAGGGCCACAGCCGACGGGGCAACTCACCCGCTGCCGCGACGCCGCTTAGCCGCAGTGCGGCATATCCCAGCAAGGAAAATAGCGTCAAGCCACCCAACAAGTGCCCCATCACTACGGCCGGTTTGAGCAACAGCGTGACCGTCCACATCCCCAGCATCGCTTGCAACACGATCATTGCAAAAGCCACCACCAAGATGCGGCGTGGTGCCGAACTGTCCAGGCGCCAAGCGGCCCCCAGCGGTAAGCCTATCGCCAGTATGGCCAGCAAACCCGCAATACTTCGCTCTCCGGCGATGTATAAACCCACGCCCGTAGCCGCCGACAAGGCCGCAATGATCACCACCATGCGTAGCAGTTTGCGCTTCCAGGTCACCAGTAATGCCAGCGCTAACACCAGCGATCCCAAAATGCTCGCCAACATCCGGTGCACCTGTTCGCGCCACGTTTTATGCGTTTCAACGGGCCTACCGGGAAAGGCCTGATCCGCCGATATGATGGCCGCCCGATGGTCGGGCCAGGTAACCCGTCCGTAGCAAGTCGGCCAATCCGGACATGACAGTCCCGCATTGGACAAGCGCACGAACGCACCAAACACGATAACCAGCAAGGTGAATGCGGTAGCCAACCAGGCTAAGCGCACTAACCAAGGCATAGACCGGGGCATCATTTGAATACCTTCTTGAAATCCTTGTTTACTCCCTGGGGTACAAACCCGGCCGGGTAGTCGATTAATGCAACCCCATCGGGAGCGATTAGAACCAGAGCGAGTGAGTCCGGTTTGAGCGGCCGGAAGCGTTTAAACCAACCGCTCTCATCCCGTCCCTCTACCCAGGACGCCATCACCGGGGCCGCCCTCTTCAGCCGCGAAGGCAAGCCGAGATAGAGCAATCGCAAACGATCAGCATTTCTATTCAAGCCAATCCTAGCTCGATGCAGCAAATCGAGTTTGGCCACACATCGCTCTGCGCAATCCGGGCCGGGTAAAGCGACCAATGTATAACGTGGTTTAGTGTCCTTCCACCGCCACAGTGATCCGTCGTGCAGCCGCACCCTTTGAGTGAGAACGTTCTGCTGCGGGAAAATAGGCTGGCCATGACTGCGGGTACCAGGCATCCATCCAGAAAAAAACAGTGCAATCGCGATCAACATCGGCGCTAAAAAGGCCATGACGACCAGCAGTAATTGCAATCGCCCACGTACAACTTCATTCATCCTGACCATCCTTAGGGGAGACCTTGCGTAGATGTATGGAGAGAAATATAACCAGCGCTGCGATAGCAAAGGTAAACCATTGCAGGGCATAAGCCTGGTGCCGGGCTGGCGGAATAAAATTGGGCGTCCAGTTACGCAGATAGGGCGAGGCCGGAGCCGGATCGGTCAAGAGTACCCCAGGAAACAGGTGCTGGCGGAGATCTTTCTCGACCTGATCCAGCTGTAAGTAAGTGGTGAGTTTTGGCCAGTTCAATTGCTTCGCCAGCTGATTTCCACCCAGTTCGAGTCCCGCTGCTGGTGGCGCCGTGTACAAGCCTCGCAGGCGCACTATCCCGGTCGGAAGGGTTGGCAACAGGGGAATGTGGCGACCGGTGTGGCCATGCGCCACGAAACCCAGATCGACCAGTAAA
>CAYOLM010000068.1:5142-6744 GCA_964404785.1 uncultured Mizugakiibacter sp. | reverse complement strand
CCCCCACCCTGAATGGAGAGTGGGCCACGCAGTTCGTCAAAGATTTATTGGAGCGTGATCCTCCCTACGGGGCGAGGGTCCATTTCGAAACTGAAAAAGACGGCAGTGGTTGGGACGCCCTGACTCTTGCTCCCTGGCTGGATGCTATTCTCGGTGAGGCTTCAACAGCTGCTTTCGGGACGGCTTACGCGGCGATGGGTGAAGGGGGTAGCATTCCATTCATGGCTCTGCTCGGTGAAAAATTCCCTCAGGCCCAATTTCTGATTACCGGAGTACTTGGCCCCCAGTCGAATGCCCACGGGCCCAATGAGTTCCTGCATATTCCGACCGGCAAGAAGGTGTCACAGGTGGTGGCGATGGTGTTGGCCAGTCATGTTGCAAGTACCGCTTGAGGCACTCAGGAATAAGTATCGGCAGGGTTCTTGGACTGGCATATAGATTGGAATCAGCGGGCCACAGCATCCCATGGCAAGCCTTGGATGGAAGACAACAGAAGGCGTGTCGCGGCAGCTAATACTGCTTACCGCGGCGCGTTTACCGGGCAGATGAGGAATGCTCGGACAAGGTCACGGACAGTTCCAGAACGTCTTGGTCGCCTTGGTGATCCAACTCGATGTGGACCGCTTCGATGTCAACCTTGGTGTACTTCATAATCACTGCCAACAGTTCGCTGCGAAGCAGGGGAAGATAGTCCGGTCCCCCCCGGCCATTGCGTTCCTGGGCGACGATGATGCGTAGTCGTTCCTTAGCCACCGATGCCGAGTTTCTGGGCTTGGAGCGGAGAAAATCGAGCAGTCCCATGTCAACCTCCAAATACCCGTTTGAGTAAACTCTTTCTGGGAACATCCAGAAAACGCATCGGTCGTTCTTCACCAAACAGCCGGGCGACGAGGTCTTCATAGGCTAGGCCGGCTTGAGAATCTGGATTATGGATTACTGGGATGCCCTGATTGGATGAAGTCAAAACGCTGTCGTGTTCTGGTATGACCCCAAGGATAGACAGCCCCAGGATTTCCTCAATATCCTCCAGGCTGAGCATGTCACCCTCGGCAACCTTTGCCGGATGGTAGCGGGTGACCACCACATGCGCTGGCACCCCTCCGTCGCCACATTCTCCTCGATGAGTCTTGCTCGAGAGCAGACCGAGGATACGGTCGGAGTCCCGCACGCTGGATACCTCAGGGTTCACCACGACTACGGCACGGTCAGCAAAGTACATGGCCAGATGGGCGCCCCTCTCGATACCAGCCGGTGAATCGCAGACCACATAGTCAAATCCATCCTGGCGCAGTTCATCCAGTACCCGTTCCACCCCACTCTGGGTCAAGGCTTCCTTATCGCGGGTTTGCGAAGCGGCCAGGATGTACAGTGAATCCAGCCGTTTGTCCCGGATCAAGGCTTGTTTCAGGGTGGCTTCCTGGTGAATAACGTTGACGAAGTCGTAGACCACTCGACGTTCACAACCCATGATCAGGTCCAGGTTACGAAGGCCGATATCAAAGTCGATGACCGCCACTTTGTGATTGCGCTGGGCCAGGCCGGTGGCGAGTGAAGCGCTGGTTGTGGTCTTGCCAACGCCGCCTTTTCCGGATGTGACCACGA
>CAYOLM010000068.1:3226-5042 GCA_964404785.1 uncultured Mizugakiibacter sp. | reverse complement strand
AGTGAAGCGCTGGTTGTGGTCTTGCCAACGCCGCCTTTTCCGGATGTGACCACGATAATTTCGGTCAAGTTACCGTCTCCGTAGTTGCATGGTGAGTGTTGTCCACAGTTGCCCTGGCTAGGCAAGCGGGTAGCGAGGAAGAGCAATGACAAGTCAGGCTGGGCATGGATTTGAGATAGATGGTGGTTAGATTTGAAGTTTATTCGGGACCATTGAGGCTGGTATCACGCTTAGGCAACCGGCTTGTCCCTAGTCTGACTGGCCGCTAGCGCTCAAGTTTGGCAATATGCAGCGTTTCCCCTTGTAGCCAGCATTGTACCGGTTGACCTTCAAGTTCAGCGGGCATTTTTTCAAAAACCCGATAACAGCCAGCGATGGACACCAGTTCAGCGCGGAATTCGCTACTGTAGATGCGGGCGCTTACCAGTCCCTGGGCTCCCGCCAAAGCTCGCCCACGCAAGGCACCGTATACATGGATGGAGCCATCAGCGATAACCTCGGCACCATTTGCGACATGGGCAGCCACCACCAGGTCGGTGTTGCGAGCATACAGTTGTTGGCCTGAACGTAGCGGATGGGCGTGGTGACGGGTAGTGGCTGGAGTATCGACATGCTCAGCGAAAGGGCTTGCGATTACTGTATCGGAGGGGGCTTGGCCATTCTTGGCAAGGGAGTGCAGTGCTTTGGCCGTGTGCTGATACGCCTCACGAAATCCAGCCAGCACCGGTAAATTCAGAGAGCGTGCCAAAACTTCAGTAGCCTGGGTGCCATAAGCCAAAGCGACAGGCATCAATCCGGCATGACGGATGGCCTCAAGCAGGGTTTTGGCCGTAGAGGTATCAATCACTTCAATGATGTGACTGAGGTCTAGGATCAGTGCGGTGCGCTCGAACAGTTGCGGGGCCTTCTTGACCCGCTGCAGTAATTCTTCCTCGAGAGCTTGTGGGTCGATACGTAGCAGGCGCAGATTGGCCATGCCAACCTGTCCAAACCGCACCTCGGAAACGGGGGATGGCACTGGTACCCCCTTGGTCGTTGCGCTCATGCGTGCCCAGCAGCTTGAGGTGCCGGTACTGGATGATCCTGCAAGCGGGTACGCTCCGCATTTTCCAACCAGGCCAACCCGGGTAGGCCACCGTGTTCAAGATAGGTATCACGGACAAACTGGAAACTGCACAGTTCCTTGGCTAGCAGGCTGACCCGGCGGTTGTTACCGGCCATCCGTTGCTGGGCGACTTCATGGAAACCGAAGGTGCCGTGGAAAAGGACTACGGCGTCGTTACGTGGTTCAAGAAATACCTCGCAGGCGACCATCGGTACCCGTAATTCGGCGTAGCTCTGCACATCGGCATAGAACACCCGGCCGAGTCCACGTCCCCGTAAGCTCGGGGCGATAACCACGCGATCAATGTACACAAAAGCTGGGTAGTGATCGTGAAACCAGAGAAAGTTAGAGCTATCGTGATCGGCAGTTTCCCGGAATCCAATGATGAAACCGCCGACGATGCCATCAACTTCCGCAACCCGGAAGTAGACCGCTTGATCAAAAAACCAGCGTAGCTTTTTACCATCTAGCGGCAGGATTCCCGGGCTGGTTGCATTATTGATGGCGAGGATGGCATCCAAGTCATTTTCGCCTACGTTGCGGATTTTCAAACTCATTCCGTACTCCGTTGCTATTCGGACCAGGACGAACGGCGGGGCTAGGTAAAGAGCATTATTGCATGACTATGCGGATAAAAAGTGTGATAACGCTTGCGTCATTCTGAATGAAGTGGATGATGCATCCAATGCGCCGATTCATGTTCGACCACAT
>CAYOLM010000068.1:0-3126 GCA_964404785.1 uncultured Mizugakiibacter sp. | reverse complement strand
CCTTGTTGGCCGAGTCCAGCCGTATCGGTGAAAGGATACGGATTGCGCGTGAACTACACGATTTACTGGGTCATCACCTAACGGCCTTGACCCTGAATCTGGAAGTGGCTAACCATCATTTGCCCGGCTCGGCGGCCGAACCGGTGCAGCGGGCCAGGGCGATTGCCCGGCAGTTGCTGGGAGATGTGCGCGAAGTGGTCAGTGAACTGCGACAGAGTGATGCCATTGACCTGACTGCGGCTCTGCGGGCGTTGGTCGAAGGGGTTCCTCCCGGTTTACGAGTGTTTTTGCAGGTGCCGGAGCGCTTCAGCGTTGACCACCCGGGACAGGCACAAATGATTCTTCGCATGGTCCAAGAAATACTGACCAATACCCTACGTCATGCCGGGGCCAGCCAGCTATGGTTGCATTTTCGGCGAGGCTCGCAGGGTGACTTGTACTTGCGAGCGTGGGACGATGGGCACGGGGCCAAGGATCTGCAGCCCGGTAACGGGTTACGGGGGATGCGCGAGCGTCTGGCCGAATACGGCGGGCATATTGATATTTCCAGTCCGCCAGGCCAGGGTTTGCAACTGGATGCCCACCTGCCAGTGGAGGAAAAACCATGATCAAGATTTGCCTGGTTGATGATCAGAATCTGGTGCGTCAGGGGATCCGTTCCTTACTCGATCTGGCCGAGGATATTCACGTAGTCGCCGAATACTCCAGTGGTGCTGAGGCAGTCGACGGCATCCCGAAATTGCAGGTCGATGTAGTCCTGCTGGATATGCGCATGCCCGGAATGAATGGCATCGAGGTACTCAAGGCCCTCCACGCAGCCCGGCATTTACCGCCGACAATCATTCTGACTACTTTCGACGATGATCGAATGGTCTTGACCGGGTTGAAAGCCGGAGCCCGGGGATATTTGTTGAAGGATGTTTCCTTGCAACAACTGGTCGAGGCGGTACGTACCGTGGCCCTCGGTGGGTCGATGATCTCGCCAGCTGTAACCCAGCGGTTGAAGGCAGGCTTTGAACGTATGACCACGGGATTCCGAGCCCTTGCAGATCCTGATCCGCTGACTGAGCGCGAGACCGAAATTCTACGGTTGATGACCGGTGGCTATAGCAACAAAGAAATTGCCAACTCACTCGGGGTTGCCGAGGGTACCGTAAAGAATCATGTATCCAGCATTCTTTCCAAATTAGGAGTTCGTGACCGAACCCGGGCAGTACTCAAGGCTATTGAACTTGGCATTGTATAAGGCGGGTCGCCGCCTGGATGGTGTTTCTCGGATAGAGCCGCTACCATCACACACTTGCTGTGGACGCCCCAGTCCGCGACGGTTGCCCCCCTGGCCGGCAGATGTCGGCTGATCTGGTTGTGGAGACTTCCCAGAATGACTCGTATTTTCGAATTCTTAGTTGCAGTGGGCATGGTGGTGGTTTTAGCCGTGATCGTTGCCTTGGCGCTGCCCACTCATGCGGCGGCTTCGCGATCGATAGAGGTCAGTCATAATATCCGCGAAGTTTATGACATCCTCGCCAATTATCGACGGTTTCCCGATTACGGGGTACTACGCGCCTACGATGCCAACACCCAGTTTGAATTCTCCGGTCCGGCCTACGGAGTCGGTGCCAAAGTGAGTTGGAAAAGCAGCAATCCCAAGGTGGGTACGGGGAGACTTACGATGTGGCAAATCGAACCGGCCGCAGCCGATGTGTTCTTCAAGGGAGCGGCAACTATCACATGGAAGCTGCACAACAGCTGGCCCGGTTACAACAAGCATATTGTGTTTGAAATCGCCCGTTCCGGGAAAGATCAGCGCTTAGTCAAGATCGTAGCCCGGTACCGGGTCGATTACGGCTGGAATCTATTTGACCGCTATTCACGGCTGTTCATCCATGGCGCCCCCGACCATTTTCTTGAGTACACCCTTACCAACCTGCAAAATGTCTTGGCGGTCATTCCGAATCTTGCCTATGGCGAACTGCATCCAAGCTTGGTGGATACGTCTAAGCAGCCCATCATGTATGTATCGGAAAGCGTTAAGAACACCCACAATGATATCAGTGTGGCGGTTGACAGCGGGATGCAGACGCTGGATGCCAGCTTGAAGAAACTGGGCCTGACGGCAGCCGGACCCCAGATAGTGATCACCCGACGTTGGAGTAGGAACACCTACACTTTTGATGTAGCAGTGCCGATCTCAAGTACCAAGCTGAAAGTCGGCGGACAAGAATACGATCTCACCCAGCCTGGGCAGCCGACACTTACCGCCATGGCACAGGATTCGAACCCCGCCAGCACCACACCGACGGGGACCACTAAGACCACGTCTAAGCAGCCTACTGCGCAAACTCCGCCTATTGCCGCAGTGGAAAAGCCCGGAGACTGGGAGGCCAAAGGTCTGCTTATCGTCAGTAACAAGGTGCGTGCCCGTATGGCTTTCGGTGGCCGTGCACTGATGGCGGTTTTGGATGGTAGCTCGGCGCAGTCGTACGCCATCCATAAGGGGCTTGAGGCGTATGCCGCAACCCATGGGTATTCGAACAATCCGGAACTGCTGCCTATTTATGATGTACAGAGCCAGGCACCCAATCCCCACAATCTGACCCCGAACAACCCCAGTGGGGTGCAGTACAAGGTGTATTTACCAGTTAGTGCCGCGCCGCTGATGACTCCGTGGCAGGCCGCTCAAGTCGCTCCGGCGGGAGCTTCCAGTACCTTGGCGCCTGCGTCATCAGCAAGCGTGAATGCCCCTGCGGCGTCTGCCAGCACTGCCACCCCGGCCCAGGCCACGACCTCGGCCGGCTGATCGAATAGGGTGTCGGCGCATGCGCTCAACGGTTCTTCTGAGTTTGGAAGGACCGTTTTGTTTGGGGTTTGATGGAGTCTGCATGCCATGTTCACTTGGGTAATCTCATACCCAGTGCCCATCATTCGGGTAGAACGGATTGCTGGGGGCCGCCATGATTGAGGTTGCTGGACTCAGTCGGCGTTACGGTGGCATCTGGGCGGTGCGGGACATCAACTTGCAAGTGTGGCCTGGACAGGTGTTAGCGCTGCTTGGCCCCAACGGAGCCGGGAAAAGTACCACCCTGCGCATGATCGCCGGGTTTCTTGCACCTTCGGCGGGTACGG
>CAYOLM010000067.1:0-6747 GCA_964404785.1 uncultured Mizugakiibacter sp. | reverse complement strand
GAAGGACCCACTGAAGTGGCGCAGAGTTTGGGCGATGCGGCCCGATTTCTCGGTATCCATCTCCATGAACGTTTGCCGACACCGCATGAATCAGACCCAGGTCAACACCAGGCACCACCAGTCCAGGCAGATGACCAACCGCTACTTGACGCATTAGGCCATAGCCCCTTGGCTCTGGATATGATCAGCCAGCGCTGTGGACTTTCCATTCCCCATCTAGCTAGCCGTCTACTTCTGTTGGAGCTGGACGGTCGGGTGGCACGCCTGGCAGGTGGCCTCTGGCAGCGTCTTCCCGGGTAAACTTCCGGTTCAGCCCCGTATTCGGAGTCATTCTTGAGCGACGCCCACCCTTCTCCCACCCATCCGCGCCCTTTGGTGGTGCGCTGTGGAGCCGTTGGCGACATGGTACTGCTGACCCCTTTATTGGCGTTACTGCATCGTCGCTACGGTATCGCCCCTGATGTACTGGCTTCCGGAAACTGGACTCCAGAGCTCTACGCAGGGCACCCGCACGTGGGATCCATATTTCTGCTTGGCAGCCGTCGGCGCCCGTACTGGAGTGACCCACGTCAGTGGCGCATCAGCACCGCACTACAGCGGCGGCGTCCCGGACCGGTCTTTTTATGCGACGAACGAGCGGTTACACAAATTCGTCTGATCCTGGCACGCGGCGGCACCCGTGAGCGTGATCTGCTCTGGGTGGGTCACTGCGGCGACACCTGGCAACCCCACTGGGTAGATCGCTGGCTAGCCTTCGGCGCCCAATCCCCGGCACCCTGGCCGGCTCCAGCCGCCGTTGTTGAGGCCCGACCCACCTTAACGGTTACGGCCACTGCCCAGGCGGATCTACGACAATGGCTGCAGGCCTACGGATTGGCCGGGAAACGCCTGATACTGTTGCAGCCCGGCAACAAGCGCACCCTCAAGCGTGGCCGTCTGGGCCTGCTCGGTAATGACAAGGTCTGGCCTACGGAACGCTGGGTCGAGATCATGCGAGGCATGGCCTCTAACTCTCCAGATGCCATTCTGTTGCTGACCGGAGCCCCTTCCGAGCAAGCTATGCTGCGCCATCTACAGCGCGCCTCACGACTATCGCAGACCTACGCGGTGGCCTCCACCATGACCATATCGCGGCTGCTGGCGCTGTGCGCCAACGCCGCCGGCATGCTGGCGGTCGACACCGGTCCCGCGCACATGGCCGCCGCCTTAGGCTGTCCGTTGATCGTCTTATACGGATCTTCGTCACCCTCGACATGGCTGCCTAGAGGACCTGGGAATACCCCGGTGATCGCCTTAGGTGGGCCTGAAAATAACTGTATCAAGGTTGCAGATATTCCCGTCAAAACGGTTCTTGAGGCTTGGAATACTCTTCCATTACGCGGTAAACCTGCAACAATCTGCACAGGTATGGCTTGACATACGCTACGGCCATACCTCCAACTAGAAAAGAACGGGATGCTGAACCAGCGCCCGGTCCCCCTTTTTTACGGCAAACGAACCTACGCATGGCCAATAATCTGCTTATCGTCGAGTCACCCGCTAAGGCGAAAACGATCAACAAGTATCTGGGTAAGGACTTCGAGGTCCTGGCTTCCTACGGCCATGTACGAGACCTACTGCCGAAAGAGGGGGCCGTCGATACTGAACACGACTTTGCGATGCACTACGTGTTGATTGACAAGAACCAGAAACACGTGACCGCCATCGCCCGGGCTGCCCGCAAAGCCAAAGCCATCTACCTGGCTACCGACCTGGATCGTGAAGGTGAGGCCATTTCCTGGCATATCAGTGAAATTTTGCGTGAAGAAGGCCTGCTCAAAGGCAAAGAGCTCCATCGCGTAGTATTCAGCGAGATCACTCCTCGGGCGATTCGCGAAGCTGTGGCCCACCCACGGCAACTTTCCACTGATCTGGTCGATGCCCAACAGGCACGACGAGCTCTTGATTATCTGGTTGGCTTCAATCTTTCCCCGGTACTGTGGCGCAAGGTTCAGCGGGGTCTGTCCGCCGGGCGTGTGCAAAGCCCGGCCTTACGCATGATCGTGGAGCGTGAAGAGCAGATTGAAGCTTTTAAGGCCCGCGAATACTGGAGCATCGAAGCCGATCTTCACCATACCGAAGGCCACTTCCGAGCCAGGCTGACGCACCTGCACGGTAAGAAATTTGAACAATTTGACCTTGTCGACGAAGCCGCCGCACAGGCGGCCCGCCAAAATCTGCAGGACATGGCAGCGGGTCAATTGAAGGTTAGCGAGGTAACCCGCAAGGAGCGTAAACGCCGCCCCGCTGCCCCTTTCACCACCTCCACCCTGCAACAGGAGGCCTCCAGAAAACTGGGCTTCTCCACTAGCCGTACCATGCGGGTAGCCCAGGGATTATACGAAGGCGTGGCCCTGGGTGAGGAGGGCAATGTCGGCCTGATCACTTATATGCGTACCGACGCAACGGTACTCTCCAATGATGCGGTGCTGGAACTTCGTGAATTGATCGCCCATGACTTTGGTGCCAATGCCTTGCCGGAAGCGCCACAGGTCTATCGGACCAAGTCCAAGAATGCCCAGGAAGCGCATGAGGCCATCCGTCCAACCTCAGCCATGTACCGACCGAAATCCGTCACCAGATACCTGAACGATGACCAGCGCAAACTGTATGAACTGATCTGGAAACGTACTGTCGCCTGCCAAATGATCCACGCCACACTGAACACAGTAGCTGTGAATTTTCCAGTCGGCGACTCGTCTTTCCGGGCGACCGGCACCACCGTGGTCGATCCAGGTTTTCTCGCCGTCTACGAAGAAGGGCGCGACCAGAAAGCTACAGAAGATGAAGACGACAAGCGCCGCTTACCGAAACTGCAAGTGGGCGATATCGTGCCACTTGCCGGGGTTATTGCTGACCAGCATTTTACCGAACCGCCGCCGCGTTTCTCTGAAGCCAGCCTGGTTAAAACACTGGAAGAATACGGTATCGGCCGGCCTTCCACCTATGCCAGTATCATCCAGGTACTGCTCAATCGGGAATACGTGTGGCTCGACAGCCGTCGCTTCAAACCCAGCGACGTTGGCCGTGCCGTCAGCCGCTTTCTCACCCAGCATTTCAAGCAATATGTCGACTACGACTTCACCGCCCGTCTGGAAGACGAACTGGATGCGGTCAGTCGTGGAGAAGAATCATGGGTACCGCTGCTGCAACGTTTCTGGACTCCGTTTCACCAACGGGTTGAGGACAAGCTGGAAACCGTTGATCGCGGTGAAGCCACCGGGGCACGAGAGCTGGGTATCGACCCCAAGACCGGCAAGCCGGTATCGGTACGCCTGGGTCGCTACGGACCTTTCGCTCAGATCGGCACCAAGGACGATGAAGAAAAGCCACGTTTTGCCTCGTTGCGAACTGGGCAGAGTATGCACACGATTCACCTGGAAGAAGCCCTGGAATTATTCAAACTACCGCGCCAACTGGGCTTGTCCCCGGAGGGTGAAGAGGTCAGCGTCAGCATCGGGCGCTTTGGTCCGTTTGCCAAGCAGGGCTCGACCTACGCCTCACTAAAGAAGGACGACGACCCGTACACCATCGAACTTGCCCAGGCTCTGGAGCGGATCCGTGAAAAACGTGAATTACTAGCCAACCGGGTGATCCACGAATTTGACAGCGGTATTCAGCTGCTTAGGGGCCGCTACGGGCCGTATATCACCGACGGCAACAAAAATGCCCGCATTCCCAAAGACAGGGAACCCAACTCATTGAGCGAGGCGGAGTGCCGCGAATTATTGGCGGCAGCTCCGGCTAGAAAAGCTCGTGGCGGTACCAGAAAGGCGACTGCCAAGAAAGCCCCGGCGAAAAAGACTGCAGTCAAGAAAACTACCACTAAGAAAGCTACTGCAAAAAAGTCCACGACCAAAAAGCCCGCTGCAAAAAAAACCACCAGCAAGACCTCGGCAAGTAAAACAACAACCCGCAGTGCTGCACGAAAAAAGCTCCCGGTCGCCACCGAAAACTGATCCATGCGCCACATTCCAGTCACAGATACCGCCGCCGCCGCCAGGCTGTTGCAAGCCGGCGGGCTGCTGGCCTACCCCACTGAAGCCGTCTTCGGTCTGGGCTGTGATCCCGAGCAACGCGAAACCTGTCAGCGCCTGTTTGCCCTCAAACAGCGCCCACTCCACCAGGGAGTGGTGTTGATTGCCGCCAACTTCGAGCAGTTACGTCCCTGGATTGGGGCCATTGAGACCACCACCCTGGCCCAGGTTCGAGCTAGCTGGCCGGGCCCGTACACTTGGGTACTGCCAAGTTCGCCCCGTGTGCCCAGCTGGATCAGTGGCCAATATCAGGGTATTGCCGCTCGAGTTACTGCCCATCCTGTCGCTGCCGCCTTATGCCGGGATTTTGGTGGGGTCTTGGTCTCGACCAGCGCCAATCGCCATGGGCAGGCCCCCGCTCGCAGCGCCAGCGAAGTGGCTGCCGCCTTCGGCAAGGATCTGGATGCCCTGCTGGAAGGTCCCTTGGGAAACCTGCAGCAACCCACCCCGATCCGCGATGCACGCACTGGCGCAATACTGCGGGGCAGCTAATTTGCCTACCATCAACTCCAGCGTTTCAGTATGACTACTCAGGACAGCACCACTCAAGACCGCACCTTGTCGCATTCATCCGCCTTGCTGCGGCCATGGTTGCAAGGGCCTGTAAACCGGGTTTTGGCCTGGCGCAACGGCTGGCCAATACAGGTTGGGGCTTTTCTTGGCCAGGCCCGTGCCCTGGCTGATGAACTCGGATCCGGGAGCCTGGTGGTCAATCTTTGTGAAGACCGCTACGCCTTCTTGTTGGTGCATGCCGCCAGCTTGCTCGATGGCCGTACCACCATCATGCCGCCCTCCCGCGCAGCAGGACCCCTGGCCGAAATCCTGGCTCAGCATCCGCACGCTCTTAGTGTTAGTGATGACCCTGACGCACTCGATACGAGAACTATCGTACCTGCCACGCTGTTGACCGAGCCCGGGACATTTCAGGCCGATAATTCCGGCACCGAACTGCCCTCAGACCATGTGGTCGCCATCGCTTATACCTCCGGCACCCACCGTCAGCCTCAAGCCCACTACAAACGCCTGATCGATCTGCAGCACAGTAATGCCGGTAATCTACGTCTGCTCAGCCAGACTCTTGGCTCAAGCTTCAATGTCCTGGCAACCGTACCGCCCCAGCATATGTATGGCCTCGAATTATCCGTAATCCTGCCTTTGCTGTGTTCCGGCATCGCCATGGATTGCGCCAAACCCTTGTTGCCTGCCGATGTGCGCAGCGCCTTAGAGCGGCTGCCTGCACCACGCTTGCTGGTCACCACCCCATTACACTTGCAGGCACTGCTGAGAGCCGACCTTGATCTCGACTTCGAGGCCGCAGTATCCGCCACCGCACCGCTCGACCCACAGCTCGCCACGGCGGTCGAGGATCGCTGGAAGGCGCCGCTACTCGAAGTTTACGGTTCCACCGAAACTTGTGTGTTTGCCTCACGCCGACCAGCTCAGGATCCACGCTGGGATCCCTATACCGGCGTACTCATCGAACCACGACCGGATGGAGTGCGGATCAGCGCCCCACAGATTCCTGCTCCCGTGGTATTGGCCGATCTAATCGAACTGGAGAGTGATGGCCGCTTCCACCTTCGCGGTCGTTGCGCGGATCTTCTGGAGATCGCCGGCAAGCGCGCTTCGCTGGCCGATCTCAACCGCCGCCTACTGTCTATCCCCGGTATCGAGGATGGGATCATTTTCCAACATGAAACCGCCGATGCCGTTGGGGTAAAGCGACTGGCGGCCTTGGTGGTAGCCCCCACGTTGTACGAACAGCAAATCCGCGAATATCTGTTGCAAATACTGGATCCGGCCTTTATGCCACGGCCATTGCGGCAAGTCGCTGCATTACCCCGCAACGCCACCGGAAAAATACCCAAAGCCGAGCTAATGGCCCTAATTCGAAACGGTATCCCCGCTGCGTAATCGATTCATTCACCGCCTGACAGACTGCTAGAATAGGCCATCGGTTGGCGTTGGCCAGCTCGGCAGCGAGGCAATAAGGTGGGCATGAAGATTCTAGTGATCGGTGGCGGTGGCCGCGAACACGCACTGGCCTGGCGTCTGGCGCAATCGTCCAGGGTCGAGGAGATACTCGTCGCCCCAGGCAACGTCGGCACCTCTCTGGAACCCCGTATACGCAATGTAGCAGTCGCCGCGACCGACCTGGACGGCTTACTCGAGCTGGCCCGTAGCGAGGCGGTTGACTGGACCGTCGTGGGCCCCGAAGCCCCCCTTGTTGCGGGAATTGTTGACCGCTTCGAAGCGGCGGGGCTGGCCTGTTTCGGACCGCACCAAAACGCCGCACAACTGGAAGGCTCCAAAGCTTTCAGCAAAGATTTCATGCGCCGCCATGCTATTCCGACCGCCCAATACGCCGTATTTACCGAGCTGCAAGAAGCTCTGGCCTATGTCCGCGAACACGGTGCCCCGATTGTGATCAAAGCCGATGGCCTGGCCGCTGGCAAGGGCGTAGTCATCGCCATGACCCTGGCTGAAGCCGAGCAAGCCCTGCACGCTATGCTGGCCGAGCATGCCTTCGGTGAAGCCTCGGCCCGCGTGGTTATCGAGGAATGTCTGCAAGGTGAGGAAGCCAGCTACATCGTTCTTTGTGACGGTCACCAGGCACTGCCCATGGCCAGCAGCCAGGATCATAAGCGACGCGATGCGGGCGATCTCGGTC
>CAYOLM010000066.1:0-6814 GCA_964404785.1 uncultured Mizugakiibacter sp. | reverse complement strand
ACTAATATCGGCCTGGGTGAAGCTCTGGTAGCGGCCGCGTAGCTGTTCCGGAAAGGGAATGTATTCGATCTCGCCGCGACCATGCCAGGCAATGACGGCGCGGGCGACATCGTTGAACGATTGGGAGCGCCCGGTGCCGAGATTGAAGATACCGGAAATCTCCGGATGCTCTAAAAACCACAGATTGACGGCGCAAGCATCACCCACATAGACGAAATCGCGACGCTGCTCACCATCGGCATAGCCATCACAGCCAGCGAACAAACGCACCGATCCGCCGGTGCCCAGCTGCTGGTCGAAGTGGAAGGCCACACTGGACATGCTGCCTTTATGTTGCTCACGTGGGCCGTACACGTTGAAGTAGCGAAACCCGGCGACCTGGCTGGTGAAGCTGGCCATATGCCGACGCAGGTACTGGTCAAAGAGAAACTTGGAGTAGCCGTAAACATTCAGCGGCCGTTCCACCGCCCGCTCCTCACGAAACTCGCTGCTGCCGCCATAGACCGCCGCGCTGGATGCGTACAGGAAGGCGGCACCATGCTGCTGGCACCAATGCAACAGCTGCTTCGAATACTCGAAGTTGTTGCGCATCATGTAGCGTCCATCCCACTCGGTGGTGCTGGAACAGGCTCCCAGATGGAAAACCGCCTCGACCCGGCCAAAATCCTTGCCCGCCTGCAGCTGAGATAGAAAATCATCCTTGTCCAGATAATCGGCGATCTCGCAATCGGCCAGATTACGAAACTTCACCCCGTTCTCAAGATCATCGACGACCAAGATTTCATCGATACCGCGAGCGTTAAGCGCCTTAACAAGATTGGAGCCTATGAATCCGGCCCCACCGGTAACAATAATCACTTGCTTGTACTCCCCGGCCCCGGGCCGTCAGTTCTGGAACGAATGCTGTCAATGAGTGCCGTGGTCGAACAGCCCTCCTCAAAGGGCAAAATTGCCACCCGCCCACCCGCCGCCTCAACTGCCGCCCGGCCAACCACCTGCTCAGGGCGATAGTCACCCCCCTTGACCAGTACCTGCGGAAGGACCTCGCCAATCAACCGCGCCGGAGTGTCTTCGGAAAACGGCACCACCCAATCCACGGCTTGTAGTGCCGCCAATACGGCCATGCGTCGTGGCAATGGATTGACCGGACGCCCCGGACCTTTCAAGCGCTGTACCGAGGCGTCATCGTTGACCGCAACCAGCAGGCGATCACCCAACTGGCGCGCCTGCTGCAGATAGCTGACGTGTCCCGCATGCAGGATATCGAACACCCCGTTGGTCATAACGATACGTTCGCCGCGCGCTCGTGCGGCGTGCACCCCCACTTGTAACGAGGCCTGGTCGACAATCCCACTGGGGACATCGAACTCATGACGCAGAGTGTGTTGCAATTCGGCCACACTGACCGTAGCGGTACCGAGTTTGCCGACCACGATACCGGCGGCGAGATTGGCCAGGGCCACGGCCTGGGGTAACGATTCGCCAACCGCCAGGGCTGTAGCCAAGGTAGCCACCACAGTATCACCGGCCCCGGTAACGTCATAGACCTGACGGGCCATAGCCGGCAGATGCAGCTCAGGTTCACCGCTACGCAGCAAGCTCATGCCGTGTTCGCCGCGGGTAATCAGCAGGGCATCGAAGGCATAAGCTTGGCACATTGCCTGACCCCGCTGAACCAGGCTTGCCTCATTCTCGCAAGGCCCGACCACCGCCTCGAATTCGGCCAGGTTAGGGGTGACCAGCAAAGCCCCCCGATACCGGGAGAAATCACCCCCCTTAGGGTCTACCACCACGCTACGCCCGGCTTGCTTGGCCGCAGCAATCAATGCCTGCACTTCACGCAGGGTGCCTTTACCGTAATCCGATAGCACCACCACTTGCACGCTATCGAGTAACTGGCAAAAACGGGCCTGCAAGGACTGGGTATCGAAACCGTCGAAACCCTGCTCGAAATCCACGCGTAGCAACTGCTGATGGCGCGACAGCACTCGCAGCTTCGTAATGGTCGGCGCATCGGCGACCCGCTGAAACACACACTGCACATTGGCGGCCTCAAGCTTCTGGGTCAGCGTCTGCGCGGCAGCATCCTCACCGGTCAAGGCCAGCAAGGTGGCTCGGCCACCCAAGGCCGCAATATTCAAGGCCACATTACCCGCCCCACCCGGACGATCCTCCTGGTATTCCACCCGTACTACGGGCACCGGAGCCTCAGGAGAAATGCGCGCCGCCGGGCCATGCCAGTACCGGTCGAGCATCACATCACCCACCACCAGTATCTGGGCAGAAGTCAGGTCGGGTACGGAAACCTTTAGCATGGCATGTGATCCTGAACACAAGAAAAAAAGCCGGGCGCGAGTCCAACCAGACCCCCGGCCGTCTGCTCCCCGGCATTGTAATAGTAAGTACTATCACGATGGGTACATGAGGGAACCTCAAAAAAACTACTGTGCAGACCGTTTGCTGCGGTTTCGCATAGGCCGCCGTGACTTTATCGCCAACGGCTGGGCCAACGGCTGAAAACATCTCTTGGCCGTATACGAGCGGACTCAGTGGCTCATGATTCTGTAAGTTTGCAGCCTCGCACCGGGTCTACTGACACCGTCACCTTGTCATCTCTTCATTATGTCTGGTTTTTTCCGCTCCCTAATGCTGATTCCTGCGTTCGCCATCAGTACCTTGACCGCTGCTGCCGAGCCCGCGTTCCCGTCCCCGGCACCCTGGTTCAATGTCAGTCGACCCTTGAGTACCCAGGATCTGCGCGGTCGCGTGGTGCTATTCGATTTCTTCACCCCGGGCTGTATCAACTGCATCCACATGCTGCCGGAACTGGAACGATTGCAACATGAGTTCGGCCAATCACTGCTGATTATCGGTGTCAATTCACCCAAATTCATCGCCTCACAACATAGCGACAATATCGAGGGTTTTATCCAACGCTACAACATCCGTCATCCGATTCTGACCGACCAGGGCATGATTCTGTGGCACCACTATGGAGTATTCGCTTGGCCGACCCTGATTCTGCTGGGCCCCGATGGGCAGGTGGCCGGGCGCTATATCGGTGAGGGCCACTATACCGAGATTCGCCACGAGGTGATTCAGACCCTGGCGCAGGCCCGCAAAAACCATCAGCTGATCGATACCCCTCTGCCGTTACAGCCACCGGTGCAATCCAGTCATGGCCTGCTGCAACCCGGCAAGATCACGGTTCAGGGTAATCTGGTGGCGATTGCCGATACCGGCCATAACCGAATTCTGCTGCTGGATCGCAGCGGCAAGGTATTGCGGATCATCGGTAACGGCCATCCAGGTGACCGCAATGGCGCCCCAGAACAGGCCGAGTTCCGCAGTCCACAGGGACTCGCTTTCGTTGGCCAGTCACTGTATGTAGCCGATACCGACAACCAGCTAATTCGGCGCATCGATCTAGCCAATGACCGGGTCAGCACGGTTGCCGGCAATGGCCAGCGCCGGTTTGCGGCCATGGGCAAACACCCTGCCCGTAGCGTAGCGCTGAATTCACCCTGGGCACTGCAAGCGGTCGATCGAGTGCTGTACATCGCCATGGCTGGAGAACACCAGATTTGGCAACTCAATTTGGCTGACGAGCAGATCGGACCTTATGCAGGCAGTGGCCGCGAGGGTATCAACGACGGGTCGCTGGCGCAGGCCAGCTTCGCCCAAAGCAGCGGCCTGGCCTACCACCAGGGGATTTTGTATGTAGCCGATCCCGAAGCCTCGGCGCTGCGTGCGATCCATCTCGACAAGGGCCAGGTGCATACCCTTATCGGCGAGGGATTATTCGCTTTCGGCCTGCGCAACGGTAGCGCTTCGCAAGCACTGCTGCAGCATGATCAGGGCTTAAGCTGGCTGGATGGGCGGCTGTATATCGCCGACACCTTCAATAATGCTATCCGCGTATTTGACCCACGTACGATGCAGGTCAGTACCCTGGCCACGGGACTCGATCAACCGGGTGGTCTGGTTGCGTTCAATGCCGACACCCTATTGGTTGCCGATACCAATGCCAACCGTATCGTGATGGTGAATACCCGTAGCGGGGTCATACGGCCATGGCCGATCCAGGGTTTGTAGAGAATGCCCGTTCCCATGGCGAGACGGCAATGCTGGTTCGTCGCTAGCTCATGGTAAGCAGAGCGCTTCAAGTCTCGGAAAAATTCTCGGTTAGTTCGGGCACATAAGGTAGCCAGTCCCGCCATGCTGCGATCGCATCGGTATGAATTCTCTGGCGCACCTGCCAGACACTAGCGGTACGCACACTGCCCGGATCCACTTGCTTGGTGATGGCCTCCGTAGCGGCATCGAGATCAAGAAACTCATGGAGCTGTCGCAAGATCGCCGGGGTATCGCTGACCAGAGCTTCGTAGTGCAACTCGAAGAAGGGCCGCTGCAGAACGTCACGCCAATGCTGCATCAACTGGCGTTCACCGCGGGCAAAACTGGCTATATCACGAAAATCGTAAGCGTAACCGTTGTCCTCATGGGCGAACATCTGCCGCCAGAGTGACAGTGCTGTGGCCCGCGCATCACGCACACAATGGATAATTCGCAGATTGGGTAGCAAGGCCTCGGCCAGGCCTAGATGACGGAAGTTGAGCGGATTCTTATCCACATAACAGTGTACCGGCTCGTCATCGCGGTGTAATTGAGATGCATAGATACTTGCTGCCTGGTTCATCTGCGCCGGATCGCGGCCAGCGGCCTCAATTTGTACCGCCAATCCTGACAGCCAATTCAACTCACCCCGTACCTTCACTTGTGGATGTTGCCCCAGCAGACTGGCCGCCAACGTGGTACCGGTACGCGGCAGTCCCACGATCAGTACCGGTTGCAACTCGGGCACACGAGATACGGTAACGGGTAGCGGTCGAGCCATTTGCCCGTCTACGAAAGCCTGATAACCGTTCGCACTCCAGTCCGAGACCCTGCGCATAATCCGGTTGGCCGCCCGCAGACCCGCGGTAGCTTCCTCTAAGCGGCCCAGATCAGCATCGGCCTTGGCCAGGGCAAAATGCACAGCAGCGCGGGAAAGATCTGCCAGATCATCGCGCTGCCGAGCCTGAATAAGTAACCCATAGTCCGGATCGTCCGAACTCACGAAACGATGCGTGGTAGCTAGCTGCAGCCAACCACGTTCGTTATGTGAATGGGGGCCAAGAGCGCGGCGAAACTGTACCCGGGCCTGCTCGAAGCGGCCAAGTTCAAGCGCCAACTCCCCGGCGATGCTATGCAGTTCGGGATTCTCGGCATCCTGAGCAAGACCTTGTTGAACTAACTGCATTGCCTGCCTGGGCTGATCGCACTCGCGTACAAAAGCGATGGCCGCAAGCAAGACTGCTGATGCGGGGGCCGCGGGAAGGTGCTCTATCATCACCGTAACAGCTGCGTGCATGCGACCTTCACCACGCAACAGATGGGCTAGGGATACGGCAGCTTGCTGATGCTGTGGCTGGGTACTCAACACGGCCCGCAATTCCCGCTCAGCCGCCTGAATCTCACCCGTCATACGCAAAGCATTGCCAAACAGGCAGCGCAAATCCAAAGCATGCGGAAAACGGCTCAGTGCCTGTTCGGCAAGTGCTGCAGCCGCACCGGGTACCGCAGCTTGCAACATTGCCTGCATCGCCACCTGCCAGTCTTGCGGAGTACTCGAATGTTGCTGCAATTGCTGTTCCAAGAGCTGATATCCAGAAGTGATATCACCGGCTCGCAACTGGGCATGAAACCCGCGCAGTGCTTCTTCCAGGTTCATGGTCTGGCTTCTCCCCGAGAAAAATCGACGACACGCCACAGAATCATGCATGCCAGGGTGCGGTACGGTGCCCAATGTCGCGTCAGATTCAACAACTCGTTAGGCGTAGGCATCGTGTCTAATTGCAAGACGAGCGCTGCGCCTTTGCGTATCCCGAGATCGTCTACAGGCATCACGTCCGACCGCCCCAGCCGGAACATCAACAGCATTTGTACCGTCCATCGACCGATGCCACGAATGGCGACCAGTCGCTCGATAATGGCTTCGTCATCAAGCCGGGCTAACTCGGCGGCACCCGGTACCCGGCGCCGACGCGCGCGGACGGCCAGATCACGCAATGCCGCAACTTTGTTGACGGACACGCCACAAGCACGCAGTTCAATATCGCTCAGGGCATCAAGCCCGGTGACCCCGATCCGGCCGCGTGGCATGCGTTGCTCTACCCGGGCGGTGATGGTAGCTGCGGCACGCCCAGAAAGCTGCTGGTGCAAGATGGAACGGGCGAGAACTTCCACGACTCGGAAGGGCTGCTGAAAATCTATTTCGAGAGGCCCGAGCTTCCGTATCCACTGCGCCAGGCGTGGATCACACTGGCTGAGGTACCGGGCAGCCATACGCTGCTGAAAACCACGCTGGATAGGTGTATTTGTGGAGGAATGATGGGCGTTCATCCTATTCGCTCAGCCGTAACGAAGCATCCAGGAGCAGAGTCCAGGAGTGCCAGAACCGATATTCCATCGCTTGGATCGCCGACATCCAGCATGACCGGTAGCAGGACCGTACGCCAACAATGCGCCCCGGTAACCCACGGCAGTCATGCACCCGCCAAGCTCGTTGCGCCGGGGTTTTATCGGCTACGGCCATGGGGTTCAATCGTAAGTCGAAAAGTAGACTGTCGTGGTGCCACTACCGTCGCCGGGTTAGCTGGGGCGACACGGGTCGCGGTGGATGGCAGCTTGGAACTTGGGGCATATAAGGCCCTTTGCAGCATCGGCCAGATAGCCCCTGTCAAAACCCAGACATGGCGTTGTAATCGTTGCG
>CAYOLM010000065.1:0-6819 GCA_964404785.1 uncultured Mizugakiibacter sp. | reverse complement strand
ATGCCGTGGCCCCGTCGTACAACGAGGCGTTGCTGACATCCATGCCGGTCAAGCGGGTCAACATCGTCTGGAATTCGTAGATGACCTGCAAGGTACCCTGACTGGCTTCCGCCTGGTACGGGGTATAGGCCGTATAGAATTCACCGCGCCCCACAATCTCCCAAACGGCGGCAGGAATATGGTGTTCATAGGCCCCAGCCCCAGCAAAATTGAGTACGACCCGGTCTTCTTGGGCACGCATTTTCAATAACCGGGCAACCTGCATCTCGTTGATGCCTTCCGGCACGCCCTCCACCCTCGACTGTTGCAGCGATGCCGGAATCTCATCGAACAAATCCTCGATACTGCTCACCCCCAAGGTCGACAACATGGACTGTAAATCATCTTCAGAATGGGGGATAAAAGGCATGAGCAGATCCGTGGTATCCCACATTAGGTCTGTGGGATGTCAGTTTCAGGTAGGGTCAGTGGTCTTCGTTTTCTAGCAATTCAGCGTAAGCATCCGGATCGATTAATCCATTCAACTCATCCGCATTATCCGCACGAACCGCTAAAATCCAGCCGCTGCCGAAGGCATCCTCGTTGATCATTTCAGGCTTGTCGTTGAGTGCTTCATTAACCTCGATGACTTCACCGGAAATCGGTGCATACACGTCGGATGCCGCCTTGACAGATTCGACCACGGCACAGGCGTTACCAGCCTGAATCTGCTCACCGACCGCAGGCAGCTCGACGTAGACCAGATCACCCAGCAAACCCTGGGCGCGATCGGAAATACCCACTCGAATAATGCCGTCTTCCTCAAGCCGAGCCCATTCGTGGGATTTAAGAAATTTAAGATCACCGGGAATCTCGTTCATGCACAGATCTCCTGATTCGAAGAAGGTAAATTGTAGTCTATGGCCCAATCGGCTGCGCCAATTTCAAATCCCTAGCGCCGGTTTACCCGCACGGACAAAAGGATAGTTCACAACCCGCACAGGGAAAAAATGTCCACGAATCTGCACCCTGACCTCACCCGGATTACCCGCTGGCAGGCGAGCGAAAGCAATTGATTTGCCTAAAGTCGGCGCAAAGCTGCCAGAAAGGATTTCACCCTCGCCGCAGGCCGCATGAATTTTCTGGCCATGACGCAAGACGCCCTTTTGATCCAGTACCAGGCCTAGCATTTGTCTCGGAATTCCACTGCTACGCTGCTGCTCCAGAGCACTGCGACCGATGAAATCACGGCCTTCATCGAAGGCTACCGTCCAGGCCAAGCCAGCTTCCAGTGGGGTACTGTTTTCATCCATGTCCTGGCCGTATAGATTCATGCCCGCCTCGAGCCGCAAGGTATCGCGTGCCCCCAGTCCGGCCGGGCGTACCCCCGTATTCAGCAGTTGTCGCCAGAGAGGTTCGGCCCGCTCGGCCGGCAACACAATCTCGAAACCATCCTCTCCGGTATAACCGGTACGGGCAATAAACAAGCCGTCGCTATCCACGGCTGTGAAACGTGACGCAAGCTCAACACGGCTACGATCCGCTGCCGGCAACAAGGTGATCACCCGCTCACGAGCCCGGGGCCCCTGCACCGCGATCATCGCCAGATCCTGGCGTTCGATTACCTCAACCTCGAAATCAGCAGCCTGCGCCTGAATCCACGCCAGATCATGGCCCCGGGTAGCGGCATTAACCACCATGCGAAAGTGCTGCTCATCCAGAAAGTAAGTAATCAAGTCATCGATAACCCCACCCTGCGGGTTAAGCATGCAGCTATAAAGTGCCTTACCCGGAAGTTTGAGTTTGTCCACGCTATTGGCAAGTAAATACCGCAGCAAGGCCCGGACGGCCACCCCCTGTAAGTCGACTACCGCCATATGTGAGACATCGAACATGCCCGCCTCACGGCGTACCGCATGGTGTTCCTCGATCTGCGAGCCATAGTTCAGCGGCATCTCCCAGCCACCAAAATCGACCATGCGGGCACCGAGCTCGCGGTGTAAGGCATGCAACGGGGTGATGGCCAAGGACATCAGAGGTCTCCGGTAAAACCGGCATTATCGAACCGGCACCCATTATCCAGCAAGCAGTCTGTTTGACGAGTGGCCTTGATTGATGCGATTCGTACCTCAGCACATCCACGGGCTACCGGGCTTGTCCACTGCCGTGGTTCGCGGTGCGGGGCCAGGGTCAATCCCGTAGAGTGCGAACCCGGCCGTCCTCGGCGGCTATTGCTGATCCGTCGGAATGTGGGCGGGGGAGATTTCCTGACCGGACGGAAAAACCCAGCGGAAGGTCAGATTGATACGTGAATGTACCGGCTTGCGGGTTTTCGGCACGGCATGCTGATAGTGAGCCTGGGTACCTCCGGCCATATACAACAGGCTGCCATCGGTGAGCCACCATTCGGCATGATGGCTCGGATTATGCCGATGGCGCAGACAAAACCGTCGCGTCCCCCCCAGACTGAGACTGGCAATGCCCGGCTCCGGACCCAACTCAGGTTCGTTGTCGGCATGCCAAGCAATGCTGTCCGCACCATCGCGATACAGGTTGGCAAGTACACTATTGAAACGCGCCTTGCTCGCTGCCTCGACGCGCTCTCGCAAGCCGCGGAGCACCGGTAGCCAAGGCTGCGGCGTATGCTGCTGGCCGGAATAACGATAGCTGCATTCGGCATCGCCAATCCAGCAGGACAGGCGCGGTGCAGCGATTTCACGCCCGAACAGGTGCACTTGATGCTGGGTCCACAGCAACCCATTGCGTAATTCGCGAAACAAGGCTGCGGTTTCGCTGGCAGCGAGGAACTCGGGGAAAAAGCACAACTCCGCATCCGGCAGCAGCGTGACGATCCCGGTCGGGCTGACCCTGTGGCGCTGATCAGTCAACATCCAGACAGGCCGCACAGACCTCTGCCAATTCGAGTAAGCGCAGATCCGCACCCGGTGGGCCGACCAGCTGCATGCCAATAGGTAATCCATCTGGAAGCCGGCCCATGGGCAGGCTGACGGCAGGGCATCCAGCCAGGCTGGCGAAACTGGTCAGGTCGGCCTGATTATCGGGAATGGGGGAGTCCAATAAGAAGGCCCCTTGCGGGGTGGTGGGCATGATCAGCACATCCACTTGGGCAAACAAGCGCCGCGCTTTCAGTCTGGCCGTATCCAGCACCCGGTCGGCTTGCGCATAATCGCTGGCACTTTTGCGACTGGCAAAATCGAGCATCTTCCGAAACCGGGCTGAAACCGGATGTTGTAAATCCTCAAGATCCGCCGCAAAGGTATGCAGCATTTCTGCCTCCATCAGCAATAATCCAGCCCGCCGCATGGCCGCAAACGGCCAGTCGGAAAAATCAATCCGCTGGCGCTGGCCTAAGCTGTGTTGCAAACTTGCCAAGGCCTGCTGAAACACCTCACACACCTCTGGCTTGACGTTCAACCCGGCAAGATCCGCCAGTAATCCACAACGCAGCCGACCCGGTTCCCAATCAGCAAGATCCATGGCCACCCGACGCCGACGCGAATGGACATCATCAGCGTCGTAACCGGAAAGTACATGCAACAGCACCCCCAGATCTTCAACTTCGGCAGCCAGGATCCCCACACAGTCCAGGCGCCGCGCCGCCGCAGTGAGGCCGACAGTAGAAATTTCCCCATGGGTTGGCTTGAACCCATACAGGCCACAGTAGCTGGCCGGGATCCGAATTGAGCCAAGGCTGTCCGAGCCGATTGCCGCGAGAGCCATACCCGACGCCACCGCTACCGCTGAACCGGCCGAAGAACCGCCCGGCACGTACTCGGGGCGTTCAGGATGATGGGCCGGTCCATCATGCGGATTGTCACCCACGGCTCCCAAAGCCCCCTCATCGAGGCGGGTCTTGCCGATAAGAATCGCCCCCGCAGCCCGCAGTCTGGCCACCGCCTGGGCATCATGCACCGCCACCGCCCGTTCCGGCCTCGGCAATCCTGCACGGGTCACGTAACCGCCGATATCGAAGTTGTCCTTGACCGCCACAGGAATCCCGTCGAGCCGTCCAAGGACTCCTTCCCGGCGGCGCCGCTGCGCAGATTGGGCCTGCCCCCGTACCAATTCGGGGCGCACATCAACAAAGGCACCCAAGGCCGTATTGTGGTGCGAAATCGTATCCAGACAGCGCTCGGCCAGCATCCCGGGCGTGACCTGATCCCGTGCTAGCGCCATCAGCGAGCGACAGACTCCAGGGCGAGGCAAATGAACCTGATGGTGATTCTTGGTTACGGGCATCAACGAACTCCTGCGGATATGGACATTATGCCGCGCATTGCTCACCGCGGGCGGAACGCGGACAATTGGGCCTGCCACCGATACCCGGGAGAGATCCATGAGCAATCGTGAAGTGATGGAATACGATGTTGTCGTCATCGGTGCCGGGCCGGCTGGCCTGGCTTTTGCCATCCGCCTGAAACAGCTCAAGCCCACACTCAGCGTATGCGTGATCGAGAAAGCCTCAACGGTGGGGGCCCAGATTCTCTCCGGTGCAGTACTTGAACCCGCGGCGCTCGACCGTCTGCTGCCGGACTGGCGCAGCAACCCACCCCCGATCTGCCTACCCGTTAGTAAGGATGAGTTTTGGCTATTGCGTAACCCGCAACGCGCCCTCCGCTTGCCCGTACCCACGCAGATGCACAATCGAGGTAATTTCATTATCAGTCTTGGGGCGACCTGTGCCTGGCTGGTACCCCAGGCCGAGGCACTGGGGGTCGATGTGTTTCCTGGCTTTGCTGCCACCGAAGTTCTATTTGATGAGCATGCTGCGGTCACCGGAGTGCGTATCGGCGACATGGGGGTCGCTCGGGATGGTTCACCCAAACCAGGATTCACTCAGGGTATTGATATTCGTGCCGAACTCACGGTATTGGCGGAAGGCTGTCGAGGGCACCTTTCCAAATACCTCATCAAGCACTTCGAACTGGATCAGAACAGTGATCCACAAACCTACGGCATCGGTCTCAAAGAGCTGTGGCAAGTCCCTGCAGGTCGCACCCAACCGGGCAAGGTTATCCATACTCTGGGCTGGCCCCTCGATCCGCATACCTATGGGGGTAGCTTTCTCTATCATCTGGACAAGGATCGTATCGCTATTGGCTTGGTCGTCGGCCTCGATTACCAAGATCCCGGGTTCTCCCCTTTTGAAGCCTTTCAACAACTCAAACAGCACTCCAAAATCAAACCATTGCTGGAAGGTGGGCAGATCCTTTCTGCGGGTACCCGTGCCCTGGTCGAAGGTGGCTACCAGTCACTACCGAAATTGGAAATGCCGGGCGCTTTGCTGATCGGTGACGCCGCCGGCCTGCTCAACGTACCCAAGATCAAGGGTGTCCACCAGGCCCTGCGTTCGGGCATGCTGGCCGCCGAGCATTTCATCGAACACCACAGCTCCACAGGTTGGGATACGCGACTACGCAGCTCGCCGGTAATGTCCGAACTCAGAAAAGTACGCAATATCCGCCCCGGCTTCAAACGAGGGCTACGATTAGGGCTGCTGAATGCCTCTTGGGAAACGGTTACGGCGGGCTACTCACCCTGGACCCTGAAAAACCATGCTGACTGGTCGGCACTAAAGAAACTAGATCACTATCTGCCACCTGAGCGCAATTTTGTCCAACGCGACTTGCCTCCCCGCGATCGCCTGGCTTCGGTGTACTTTGCCGCTACTCGTCACGACGAGGAGCAGCCCGTTCATCTACACGTAGCCGACACCGATATCTGTATCGGTCGTTGTGTCGAGGAATACGGCAATCCATGTACCAACTTCTGCCCAGCCGGAGTCTATGAAATTGTCGAGGATGCCTCTGGCAAGCGTCTGCAGATTAATGCCGCCAACTGTGTACACTGTAAAACCTGTGACATCAAGGATCCCTACCAAATCATCAACTGGGTTCCACCGGAAGGCGGTAGCGGGCCCAATTACCAGAATCTTTGAGTGTTCTACACCTCACTGCTTACTTGGGTCAGGTGGCGACGCCTGTTAATCTCTGGCCGAAGTCTATGAGGAATTCGGCATGCCGTCGGGACTCGCGGTCACCCTGGATACCGTCATTGTTGCGGTAACTTCTAACTCCCCCAGAGTACTGACTGTTGACACTCCAACTGGCAGCGCTCTGCCGTCGGGACCCCTGGATACCGACAACCACCCAACCCTGGAACGCGGCATGCGCGACTGGGTCCAGCGCAGCACCGGCCTGACCCTCGGCTACGCCGAACAGTTGTATACCTTTGGTGACCGACATCGCGGTGAGACCGAACCCAGTCTGCGCCGCTTGGGTATCGCCTATCTCGCCCTGATGGGTGAGCGACCCCCTCCCGCGGGTGAGGCCCACTGGCGTGACATCTATGCATTCTTGCCGTGGGAGGACTGGCGCCAGCGCCGCCCCGAGATCATTGTCGATGAGCTGCTACCAGGCTTGCAGGACTGGGCCCAAGGCCATCCGCAGCGCAGTGAGCGCATTGCTTTGCATTTTGGCCTGAACGGCATGCCCTGGGATACCGAGCGCTGTCTGGATCGCTACGAACTGCTGTGGGAAGCGGATCTGGTCAGCGAAGCCCAGCATCCGCATCCGCTGCCCCGGCACACCAACGGGCTGTCCATGGCTCGTGATTATCGCCGTATTCTTGCCACCGCACTGGGCCGGATGCGTGGCAAGATTCGCTACCGCCCGGTCATCTTCGAAATGCTGCCGGATCCGTTCACCTTGTCGCAACTGCAAAAGGTCGTCGAAGCCCTGGCCGGTAAACGCCTGCATGTGCAGAACTTCCGCCGCCTGGTCGAGCATGCCGGCCTGGTTGAGGCGACTGGCGCTCACA
>CAYOLM010000064.1:0-6947 GCA_964404785.1 uncultured Mizugakiibacter sp. | reverse complement strand
CTGAGTTTCTGGCTAGTTTTCCAAGTAGCGAGACGGATCATGAATGGGCCAACACGCTGTCACGGAAACGCCAGAAATGGGCTCCCGCAATCAGGGCCCGATTGGAGCCCATCCATATCGAGCAGGACAAACTCGCCGCTATCGAAATACTGTTGTTCCTGCCCTTGATTCATATCAAAGAGCTCAACCGCAGCCTGTCGATCGGAGAAGCTAAGGCGCGGCGGGCCAAAAAAGAAATGGTCGAAGCCAATCTGCGTCTGGTTATTTCGATTGCCAAAAAGTACACCAATCGTGGCCTACAGTTCCTTGATCTGATTCAGGAAGGCAATATCGGTCTGATGAAGGCTGTTGATAAATTCGAATACCGACGTGGTTACAAATTTTCGACCTATGCAACATGGTGGATCAGGCAGGCTATCACCCGTTCGATCGCCGATCAGGCACGAACCATACGCATCCCTGTACACATGATCGAGACCATCAACAAGCTCAATCGTATTTCCCGGCACATGCTACAGAAATATGGTCGCGAACCCACTCCCGAAGAACTCTCTCAGGTCATGGAAATGCCTGAGGAAAAGATTCGTAAGGTTCTCAAGATTGCCAAGGAACCGATCTCGATGGAAACCCCCATCGGTGATGATGAAGATTCCCACCTTGGTGATTTCATTGAAGATGGTAATGTTGATTCCCCCGTCGATTCGGCCACCGTGACCGGGCTGGTGGAGACGGTGCATGGCGTGCTGTCTTCGCTGACGCCACGGGAAGCGAAGGTGTTGCGCATGCGTTTTGGTATCGATATGAATACCGATCACACCCTGGAAGAGGTTGGCAAGCAATTCGATGTGACCCGCGAACGGATCCGCCAGATCGAGGCCAAAGCTTTGCGCAAGTTGCGTCATCCCAGCCGTTCCGAACAGATGCGCTCTTTCCTCGACGGTGACTGAGCTGAGATAGCCGAGAGCCAAGCAGGGTGGAAAACCCGGCTTCACCGATGCGGCATAAGCCCTCATCCATGGCTCTGAAAAGGCGCTCTCGTCGCATTGCGGTTTTCACCACTGAGGGATCTTACGGTTGCTGACCGGGATAGCTACGTGGTGGCCCACGAATCCGTTTAGTATCCGTTTTGCTCACCCGACAAGGCCTTCCCGTTAGCGATTCTGCCCACCCGACTTCCATTGACGCCATAACCCATCGCCATGGCTTGCTACTCGGTATCAGTAGTTATGCTATCTGGGGCACGCTGCCGCTGTATTTCTTACGGCTCGATTTCGCTTCACCCATCGAAATCGTTGCGCAGCGGATTCTCTGGTCACTGCTGTTATGTGCCCTGCTGCTACTTTTCACCCGGCGCCTCAAAGAAGTCCTGCAGGTACTGCGCCAGCCACGGCAACTGGGCCTTTTGGCGCTCTCGGCGACATTGATTCTCGTCAATTGGCTGGTGTATGTGTATGCGGCTAATAATGGCGAGATTCTGCAGGCCTCACTGGGTTACTTCACCAATCCCCTGATATCGATCTTTCTGGGGGTGCTGGTGTTGCGCGAACGGCTGCGCCCGCTACAGTGGCTTGCCGTAGCATTAGGGCTGGGAGCGGTCATCATTATCGGTGTGGGCTATGGCCATCCACCCTGGTTAGCCCTGGCTTTGGCCTTCAGTTTCGGCACCTACGGTTTGCTGAAAAGCTTTTCCGGACGCCATACCAGCGCGGTAACCAGTCTGACGGTTGAAACTTTGCTGCTGGCTCCCATCGCGCTGATCGTTTTGGGCTGGCTGGCCAGCCGTGGCCAGTCCCATTTCACCAGTCAGGGTCTGGATAGCGCCTTATGGCTGGCCTCCACCGGGCTGGTCACGGCGGTACCGCTGACCTTGTTTGCCGCTGCTGCCCAGCGCATTCCCCTCAGCTTGCTAGGCATGCTGCAATATCTAGCTCCGACAATGCAGTTCATCATTGCCGTGGCCATCGAGCATGAGGCGATGTCCACCTCACGCTGGATCGGTTTCGCCATCATCTGGCTGGCTCTGGCCCTGCTCAGCAGCAGTGCCTGGCTGAGCTACCGCCGTCGCCGCCACGAAACACGCAGTGCTGTCGACGTGCAGGCGGCCTGCACCGAGGCCGCCGAAGTACATTAAACACACGTGGCATCATCGCTTTACCTGCAGTGATCCTTCGTTGTTACGCCACGAAGCAGGTAAACTTATATTTTTCCCATGCGGGCCTATAGCTCAACGGTTAGAGCAGAGGACTCATAATCCTTTGGTTCCAGGTTCGAATCCTGGTGGGCCCACCATTTTGCCTGACGGCAATATGGGGTTGGGAATAAATAGTTAAGGCGTGCCTGCGGCGCCGGGCGAGATGATTAATCTGTTGGGGTTCGTAGCTCATCCACAACTTACGGGGCCTTAAATCAAACAGATTAGATTCGGGACAGGTCGGCGATTTCGCATGCCAGGTCTTGCAGCTGCCGTAACATTGCCAAACGGCGCGCCCGCTTGTCGGGATCCTCATCGAGCACCATCACTTCATCAAAGAAGCGGGCCAGGGGGGCTTCCAGTTGGGCGATCAGTGCCAGGGACTCCGCATACTTGCCAGCCTCGACCAGCACCCGGGACTGCTCGGCGGTGACCCGCAGTGCTGCGGCTAGTTCCCGCTCGGCGGGTTCGTGCAGGACACTTACCTCGGGCAGGGCAGCGAGTACAACGCCTTCTTTGCGCAACAGGTTGGCGGCCCGTTTGTTGGCCGCAACCAAACTCTGGCTCTCTGGCCTTTGCAGAAATGCAACCAGCGCATGGATACGTCGATCGAAATCGGTCAAGCTGCTGGGTGTGGCGGCGACAACGGCTGCAAACACTCCGCTTGCCACGCCCTGATTGAGGTAATAGCCACGCAGCCGTTCGAGTATGAACTCACGCAGCTCGTCCGCTAACTGAGCGCGACGGGGGCCGATGTCGACCACAGCGTCTGCCGATGTGCTGTTGCTCGGATGGCCGCGTTTGCGGGCTTTGAGACCCGCCGCCAAGGCAGTATCGGGAATCTGCTCCAGGGCTTCGCGTAACAAGCCCTGCAGATCCAGTTCCAGATTTCCTTCGATCATGGTTCGTGCCAAGGCCAGGGCGGCCCGGCGTAAAGCGTAGGGATCCTTGTTGCCGCTGGGTTTAAGGCCAAGGGCAAAGATTCCCGCCAACGTATCAACACGGTCAGCGACGGCCAGCACCCGGCCCAGAGCACTGTCGGCAATGCTGGCGGCAGCTTGGCGTGGTGCATAAAATTCATCCAGGGCCACGGCCAATGCCGAGTCTTCGCCCTGTTGCTCAGCAATACGCCGGCCAACGATCCCTTGCAACTCCGGAAATTCACTGACCATGCGAGTGAGCAGATCGCAACGTGACAGGGATGCGGCCTGTACGGCCTGCGCCGCATCAACCCCGCTACGATTGGCGATCAATCGCGACAGTTCGGTGACCCGCAAGGTCTTGTCCCATAGACTACCCAGTTCGCCTTGATAGGTAACTTCACGCAAGCCGTCACAATGGCTCGCCAACGGCTGTTGTAGATCCTCATTCCAGAAGAATCGCGCATCGGCGAAACGCGGCCGGATGACCCGTTCGTAACCCTTGCGTACCGCGTCTTCATCACGGCTCTCGATGTTGGCAATGCCAATGAAATGTTCACTGAGTTGGCCAGCCGCATCGAACACCGGTAGAAATTTCTGGTTGGCCTCCATGGTGGTAATCAGCGCTTCATGGGGTACGCTCAGGAACTCACGATCAAAACGGCAGGCCACAGCCACCGGCCATTCGGTCAGATTGGCAATTTCATCGAGCAAGGCCTGGGATAGCTGGGGGGTGCCACCGATCCCGGTCGCTACCCGAGCCACCTCGCTACGGATACGCTCACGGCGTTCCAGCGGATCGGCCAGTACCCGAGCCTCACGCAAGGCTTGCAGCCAGGTATCGGCAGCAGTGATGTGCAGGGCCTGGCTAGCATGAAAGCGATGCCCGTGGGAAATCCGCTCACTGCGCAAGCCCAGTACTTGCCCTTCAATAAGTTGCTCGCCATGCAGCATCAGCAACCAGTGCACCGGGCGTACAAACGTATAGTCGTGCGCAGCCCAACGCATAGGCTTGGGGATCGGCAGGCCCGCCAGTGCCTGGCTGACGATTTCTGGCAGCAGTTCTGCCAGAGACTTGCCAGGCTGTACGCTGCGGTACACGAACCAGGCGCCCTTGGCAGTTTCAAGCTGTTGCAGATCGGCCACCTCGACCCCACAAGACCGCGCAAAGCCGAGCAATGGCGGAGTGGGCTGGCCTGCATCATCCCGTCCCGTACGCACTGCCGGGCCCCTGCGTTGTCGCCTCTGTTCAGGCTGCATGGCCGCTACCGCCGGAATATGCACAGCCAGGCGGCGAGGGGTAGCAAACCGGCGAAGCTGTGCAAAATCGCCCTCCAGGCCATGTTTGCGTAAGCCCTCAGAGATGCCCTCGGCAAACGCTATGGAGAGCTCATCCAGCGCTCGGGGGGGCAGTTCTTCGGTACCGAGTTCAACCAGCAATGCCTGGGTTTTATGCATGCGGTGGCACCTCTTGCGTAGATTGCGTTTTGAGGCCGGGAAAGCCCAGGCGCTCACGTTCAGCCAGATAGGTTTCGGCAACTCTACGGGCCAGAGCCCGAACCCTGAGAATGTAGCGCTGGCGTTCGGTAACTGAAATGGCCCGCCGCGCATCGAGCAGGTTGAACACGTGACTGGCCTTACAGGTCTGTTCGTAAGCAGGCAAGGGCAGGTGATGGCCTATGAGTTGCTGCGCTTCGGCTTCGCAGGCGTCAAATCGATGCAACAGTTCGCTCACATTGGCGTATTCAAAATTGTAGGCGCTTTGTTCAACTTCGTTCTGATGAAAAACGTCGCCATAGCTCACCACCCCATGGGGCGCGTGGGTCCAGACTAGGTCGTAAACGCTATCCACATTCTGTAAATACATGGCCAGACGTTCCAGGCCATAAGTGATCTCGCCGGTTACCGGTCGACATTCCAGACCACCGGCTTGCTGAAAGTAGGTGAACTGGGTCACCTCCATGCCGTTCAGCCAGACTTCCCAGCCTAGACCCCAGGCACCGAGAGTAGGGGACTCCCAGTTGTCTTCAACCAAACGCAGATCGTGTACCTGCAGGTCAATTCCCAAGACCTTCAGAGATCCCAGATAACGATCCAGAATATCTTCCGGATTGGGCTTCATCACCACCTGGAACTGATAAAAATGCTGTAAACGATTGGGATTATCCCCATAGCGACCATCGCTGGGTCGCCGCGAGGGCTGGACATAGGCCGCCGCCCATGGCTCAGGGCCCAGAGCTCGCAGAAAGGTGGCGGGATGAAAAGTCCCCGCACCTACTTCAATATCGAAAGGCTGCAGAATCACGCAACCTTGCGCTGCCCAATACTGCTGCAGGCTCAGAATCAAGTCCTGGAAACTCGGAACGGACATTACCTATCCAGTCAAACCTATAAAGCGCGTTAGTATAGCGGGGCACCTGGATTGAGGCTGCAGATGGCTGCCACAATAAAATCACCCACCCTGGGAAAGCACGGACAGCTGGGCCTGGCGGAGGTTCTGGCTGAATTGATACTTGACGGTCGTCTCAGCGCCGCGGACGCCCGACAGCTTCGCAAACGCTCCCCCAGCGGACACAATATCCTGGATCTGCACCCCTTGGTACGCATCGCCCGAGCCAAAGTTAGCGATTGCCGCCAAGCGGGCCGACCACTGGGACTGGAGGCACTTAGTCAGTGGCTGGCTGACAAAGCCGGTCTGGAGTATCTGAAAATCGATCCGATGAAGATCGATGTCGCCCTGGTCACTCAGGCGGTAAGCCATGACTATGCTCGCAGGCATCACATTCTTCCCGTGGATGCCAGCACCCAGCAACTGGTGTTTGCTTCAGCCGAACCCTTCGCTACGCGCTGGGCGACAGATCTCTCGCAGATATTGCAGCGCGATATCCGCATCGTGGTGGCTAATCCGGTTGATATCCAACGCTACCTGGCTGAGTTCTACGGTGTGCAACGATCGGTGCAACTGGCCCTCGACTCCAAGGCCGGCGCCACCAGCAGCGCTCTGTTGAACTTTGAGCAACTGGTTGAACTGGGTAAGACCGGTGAGATTGGTGCCGACGATCGCCATGTCGTGCACATTGTCGACTGGCTGCTGCAATACGCCTTCGAACAACGCGCCTCAGACATCCATCTGGAACCCCGTCGTGAGGCCGGCCACATGCGCTTTCGTATCGATGGAGTGATGCACAAAGTGTTCGAGCTGCCCGGTACGGTGATGAACGCCGTCACGGCCCGCATCAAGATACTCTCGCGGCTGGATGTAGCCGAAAAACGCCGCCCTCAAGACGGCCGTATCAAGACCCGCTCAGCGGAAGGCCGCGAGGTTGAGCTGCGTATTTCCACCATGCCTACAGCCTTCGGTGAAAAGGTCGTGTTGCGTATCTTCGATCCGGACATCGTCGTCAAGGCCTTCAGTCAACTGGGTTTTAATTCTACCGAGGAGACTTTGTGGCGGGCTATGATTGAGCGTCCTGATGGTATCGTCCTGGTTACCGGGCCCACCGGATCAGGTAAGACCACCACCCTGTATTCCACTCTCAAGTATCTGGCTCGCCCGGAGATTAACGTCTGCACCGTTGAAGACCCTATCGAAATGGTCGCTCCCGAGTTCAACCAGATGCAGATCCAGCCAGCGGTCGGTCTGGACTTCGCTAATGGTGTGCGCACCCTGTTACGGCAGGATCCGGATATTATTATGGTGGGTGAAATCCGCGATCTCGACACTGCCCAGATGACTATCCAGGCTGCCCTCACCGGGCATCTGGTGCTCTCTACTCTGCACACCAACGACGCGCCCAGCGCCGTGACCCGGTTACTCGATCTGGGGGTACCGCATT
>CAYOLM010000063.1:0-7123 GCA_964404785.1 uncultured Mizugakiibacter sp. | reverse complement strand
ACCACAAGGCTCGTCATCCCGGGCGGCGACCCGGGATCCACGGTCTGGCGGTAGCGTCCGCGCAAGCCTCCAACCGTAATCCGGGCCGGGTGGATTCCCGCCTGCGCGGGAATGACGAAAAGAAGGGTGTCGGGCAATACCACAAGGCTCGTCATCCCGGGCGGCGACCCGGGATCTACAGTCTAGCGGTAGCGTCCGCGCAAGCCTCCAACCTGTTCCGGTTACAAATTATGCACCTGTACACGGGTCGATGCTGGCAATCTTTTCACTTGTTCAAGAACCTGTGAATGATGAGTAAATAAAATCACTTGGGTTTTTTCGGCCAACACTGCGAGCGTATTCAAAGCCGCCTCCGAACGTTTGTCATCAAAATCCACGAGAACGTCATCAACAATAAACGGCATGGGTTCCGCACTTTCTATGTATTTCTCCAGGGATGCCAGGCGTAACGCCAGATAGAGTTGATCTCGGGTGCCGGTACTCATGCCTTCCACAGCCACTCGCTCCCCACCCGGACGGAGGCCTTCGAGGATAGATTCATCCTTTTCGTTAAAGTCGGTCATGAGCCCTTTAAACGAACCGAGCGTCAATGAGGCAAAGTGTTCGCTAGCGCGCTTGACCAGCGGCACCTGGTTCTCTTTACGGTAATATTCAATCTGGTCCCGCAATATCTTGCCGGCGAGTTTCACATGGACATAGCGCTCGGCATCTGCACGAATACTGGCTAGTTTGGCCTGGGCCTGGTCAGCGAATACAGCCGCTTGATCACTGCCATCCATGAGTTCCAACCCCTTTTCTTCACGCCCCTTGGTCTCCGCCAGTTCAGTCCGCCTGGGTTCGAGCTCATCCTCGATCTTATTGCTCAACTCTTTGATGCGTCCCGGTAGTATGTCTGGATCTATCCCCTGTGCTTCGACCTCTAACTTTGCAACCGTTGCCCCTTCTCCTGTCTCCAGGACGTCTTGATCAATCGAGTCGATTGCCGTCTTGATTCGAAGATAATCAGCCGACCTCCGTTTCATCTCTTCCAAATCATTGTGGCTAGCGCATTTTGCCTCTACGCATAATGCATCCAGCCGCTCAGTCATGGTCTGGATTGATGCTTTCGAATCCTGTAGCTCCTGCTTTGCCTGTTCAATCTGCCCCTCAATCTGTTGCCGCTTTGTCCGTTTTGATCGGCTTTCCGATAACAGTGAATTGAGGCGCATCACGGCATCATCTGCAGGTAAATTACCCAGTTCCGGGGCAATCGTGGCGAGCATGTCCTCCACCTGTCGGCGGAAAGACTCTGCATCTTCGTTGATGGCATTGGTACGTATCCGTAATTTTTCTGTTTCGCCCTGTTTTGAGAACAGCGTTCTGACGTTTTCAATGAAATCGCCAACTTCTGATGGTGGGGTGTCGCTCCGCAGACCAAGACTCTGCATTAACCCACCCCACCGTGTTTTCCATGCTTCGAGTGCTTCTGTCGCCCATCGATACTCTTCAGTAAACGACTCGACATCAGCCTCTTGGCCGGTGACCTCCTTATCCAGCGAATCGCGTTGGTGCTTGAATTCATCAAGCTGCTGCACCAACGCCTCGCATTCCAGGAGTACGGTTTCGAGCATCTCGGATGTTGAGCTCTCTCTTCCCAGTTCCACCAACTGCTGGTTAAGCATCTGGATATGCGTGGTACGGTTCCGCTCAAGCTCGCTCATCTTCTGACGGAGCAAATTCAACTGTCCCACCTGATCACGAAGTTTTTCCAGATCATCCAGCCAGACCCGCATCTCTCGTGGGGTGCGCGGCACAATCTGGCATGATGCCCATAACTCCCGCCAGTCGGTATCCAGCCGATCCTTGTCAGCGATCGTTGTCTCAAGTTGTTCGGCTATCGCCTCTGCTCGTCGTTGGCCCCCGTCCTGCTTAGCATGCAGGCTTGCCAAGGTAAGAACCCGGTCTGCTTCACGGCGCAAGCGATCGGACACTTCATCGGCGTCAGCAAGACGGTTTTCGAATACATCTGGCAAGGCTCCTTCAGTTTGGTAGTCACTTGCCGCAACGGTCACGTCCTCACCATCCACCCACTGCCGACGCAGCACCTTCCAGACCTGATCACGTTCGGCTCTGGCATGGGTGAGATCTGCTTCCGTAGGCACTGACCCTACCCGCTCGATCTCATCGAGCTTCTGCAAGGTATCTTGTGAAATATCGGTGACTTCTTGCTTCTTCTCTTCAAGCCGCTGGAAACGCTTCCCGAGTTTGTCATACACCGCTTCAAATCGATGGATACTTTCTCGATTTGGCAACCCCAATCCGGCCAAATCTTCCAATTCACCCTCCCAAAATGTAAGTCGTGAGAGATCCGTAGCACATTCTGTCTGCAGACTTACAAGTTGGCTCTGAGCGGATTGTATCGAGGCATCCATATCACCGTGCTTTCTGGCCGCAGCAATCGCTCGGTGTAATACATCTGAAGAACCTGATTCCAGAATGCCATCGCGCTCCTTGCGGGCCACCTTCAGGCGCTTTTTGGTTTCACGCAGTCTGGACTTTACCTGTTCTACTCGAGAAATCAGTACGGCATTTTTGCTGCCCAATTCAGTAATAGCCTGGCGCTTTGCCAGTACGGGACGTAATCCCTCGATGTCCTTCAGTTCCAGATCAGGACGAATCTCTTTGAGTAGGGATTTAACATCACTCAGTAATTGTTGCCCTTCCGCTTCGAGATGTGGCCGGTCCTGCAGTGCCTTGCGATGCCCACCCAACCGCGCATGGAGGTCTTCAATATTCTCCGCCTGATCCAACAATTCCAGGTTTACCGATAATCTCTTGAGCTGCTCTTGTAATCCTTCAAGACGCGGCACCGTCTTACTAACTATTGCCTGAGCGGTTTCCAACCCATTCACTGCCTGACGCTGACGGTCTGCAAAATCCTCGGATAGGGTGACCACATCACCCAGCGATTTCAGTTCCCGAGAAAGATCATGGCGGCGGGCAAGTTTCGGCAAAACTCGCTGTATCCGTTGTAAATGATTCACCTCACTCCTGTTATCAGCGAGTTCAGATTGAATTTTTTCCAGTTCCTTCGTCGTGTGAACCAAAATGCGGCGATGCTCATCCCATTCTCTGGATGAGAGGGAGCTATCCCTAATCTCCTTTTTCAGTTCAGCGTATGACCTCAACGCTGAGTTGATCGTCTGAGTTGAACCTCTGGGTCGAAAAAGCCGGTCAGCCTCATCATCGAATTGTGCCAATACAGCGTGTAATGCAGGGCTGCCAAGCGCTGCGGAAAAAAGTGCCTGCCCCACCTCACCCTTCTGTATAAGAATCTCCTGACCTCCCTGCACCAACGCCCGGTGATCAATCCCAAACAGCGTCTCAAAAAGCTCCGAAGTCACGCCCTGCAGAAAGGGTACCAGCGCCTGTTCATCAAGCGCCTCACCGTCAGGAGCCAATAACGTATTTTTCCGGCCTTTACGCCGTACAAACGCCAGTTCATGCCCATCGCTCGTCCGTAAAAACCCACCAATACGGAGTTTGTCATTGGCATGAAGAAAATTGTCGAGAGTCCGCTCCTCGATACCATAAAGCAGGGCTTTCAGGCCCCGCAGAGCCGAACTCTTCCCCACCTCATTAGGACCGTAAACGATATGCATACCCGCCCCGTCAAAGGCCAGTATCCTATCGGTAAAGGGCCCAAATGCAGCAAGATTTAATTCGTCTATCCTCATCCCGACTTCATGCCTCTTTCTCCGTGGACAACAAGCGATTGACGAGCAACTCCTTGATATCCTCCAGAGTTTCTTTAAGCACTTCCGGATGGCTCGGATCATAGGGATCATCGCCACCCAGCAGTTCGGCGGGGAGCTTCTGACGAAGCGCGGATATCTCTGCGTCGAGTGCGTCTACAGCCGAGGCATCCAGTTCCATGTCCCTAATAGCGCGCAGCAGACCGCTTAATGCGTCGTCACGTTCAAGAACCTCAGCAGCAGAAACAGACGGCTTGGTCTTGATAAGAACCTTCTCCAACCAGATTCCGGCTCCACCAAGCTCCGTTGCCAAGGCTCGATATTCCTGGACCCAGCGCTCAGTGTCGGCATGCAATGTCGAATGCGCAGAACAAGCGCCTTGCAAGACCAGGCGCACAGCGACTGGCCTCCCATCGACGGCATCCAGTACCGACTGCAGCGCACCGCGCACCTGCTTATAGATCTCTTCAACCGTCTCGCTGGCAGACACGTCAAGCTTACACAAAGACCAGCGCATCACATCGAGATCACGGTGTTCCACCGCTGCAATCTCTCCATTTTCCACCGTAACCAAGGTGCAGCCCTTTGGCCCTGTCTCACGGATATGTCGTCCCTGGATGTTGCCCGGGAACACGATCCATGGCTCCCGGCTCACCTCTTCGCGTTTATGGATATGGCCCAGTGCCCAGTACTGATATCCTTTGGATCGTAGTCCATCGACACTGCAAGGCGCGTAGGGTTCATGACCGGGCTTACCATCCAGACAGGTGTGCAGCAGACCGATATTGAAGAACTGTGGATCCCCCTGAGGGTAAGCCTGTGACAGATCATCGGTTACTGCCCGTGTGGCAAAACCCTGTCCATGTATCGCTACATTCAGCTCATCAATAACAACCTTTTCCGGATTCATGGTAGAAAACAGGGTGACATTGTCCGGCAATCGCAGGTGCTTGGTAATTTGGCTCGCCGCATCATGGTTGCCCGCGACGATAAAAACGCGAATGCCCGCCTCACGCAACCTGCCCATGCGTTCGATGAAATAGAGGCCGGTGTTGTAGTCTTTCCAGTCGCCGTCATACAGGTCACCAACTAGCAGTACGCATGCGACTTCCTCATCAATGGCCAGTTCAATAAGCTTATCAAACGCGCGGCGAGTAGCACTACGGATTTCATCAACCGGCGCACCTTCGTAACGCTCCAGACCGCGCAGGGAGCTGTCGAGGTGGATGTCGGCTGCGTGAATAAATTTCCACTGAGTCATAGCCGCAGATCCTCCAAAAACTCTGAAGCTGGATTGACGCTCGTCACCAACAGATGATCCCGTGCACGAGTACAAGCAACGTACAACAGGTGGCGTTCGGTGTTGTAAACCTCATGCAGATCTGAGTCGTCAACAACCGTTTCTATGCGCTCCTGCGAAGGAATGACTTCATCGTCACAGGCCATCACCACCACCGCACGAAACTCCAGACCCTTCGCCAAATGCATGGTACTGACCGATAGGTACCCGCTGGTTGTCTCCAGATTTTGATCGAGCACTTTGAATGGGATTGAGGCATCCTCGACGGCACTCCGGGCACGATCCAATTCTTTGGCAGATCGCACGAACACGCCTATCTCATGAGGCAATACGCCTTCGCGGTGTCTATCCGACAACCATTGACTGACCGCATTACGTTCATCTTCAATACTATCCAGTACCTGGATAGCGGGAGTCGGACCATTGAATACGGAAACGGTACTACGCCGATCTTCGGTATTCCCATCCACATCGGAAACTTCTGGCCCCAGCAACCTGTCAGCTTGCACCCTGATCTGGTGTGAAGTTCGGTAATTGATATGCAGTGTACGAGAACGGCCGCGAACATCGACCCCAAGTGATTTCCAGGAAAATGGGGTCTGGAATATTCTCTGCCCAAGGTCACCGGCAAAAAACAGGCTATTGGGTCGCTGGCCACCGAGCGCGGCGAGGAATCGCAGCTGAGCGACACTGATGTCTTGCGCCTCATCAATAACAGCAAAGTCAAAAGGCGGGTGCTTTCGCTCTGCAATTTGAGTGGATATTTGACTAAATAGACCTGGGCAAGTGAGCAGTCTCTTGTCTACAAGTGATAAACGAACACGATCAAATATCGACCACAGCACCTGGCGTTGCTGCTCTGAGAGGCGTGTCTTTCTGCCCAATCGTCTGACGTCTCGATACGACTCCCAAGTCTCCAACTGCCATGCATCCACGACCTCATTCCATTCAGTTACCAGAAAGCGCTGGCTGAATTTATGCCCCTCCACCGCCCCGGACGCCGCACTTAAAAGTTGCTGTAATTCTTCACGGGATACGATCTTTGGCTGACCAAAATGCAATTGGTAGAGCCGATGCCCGATTGCATCAATGGCGTGCACTTCCAGACGTTCGCCAATACGAGGCTCATTACTGATCAGCCGCCTCAGTTTGGTACTCAGCGAATTGGCAAGTAGTTCAGAAAATGTGGCCAACAAGACTCGCGCTTCCGGGTGATTTCTAGCAAGAAAAACTGCCCGATGTAAAGCCACAATGGTCTTACCCGTACCGGCCGAACCCGATACCCGAGCCGGGCCGGTATAATCCTTTTCCACCCACTGACGCTGAGTGGGATGGAGAAATATCAACCATTTCTCCCAGGGATAATTTAGAGCGCGCTCAAGTTCTTCGACATTTTTCATGACCCGGAAACGGCGCAGTGCATCAGGGTGGTCGAAGGGATCGGCATTGGCGATGGCGGGATGGGTGATCTGTGGCGTACCGCCAGTAGCCAATTCCAGGAGTGCTTCGGCCGCCTCCGCAGGTAAATGACCGGCCAAATCCAGCACACCATCTTCATCAGCCGCGCGCACATCATCCAGCCAGCCAGCTGGCACGCCATAACTCAGCAATTCATCATCAGAGAAACGATCGAATAGCAGGGGTTTGGATGCTATCGCAACCGGCTGCTCGGCCTGTGTCCCGGCAACATATTTCGGAACAGTGATTTCCCGTACCCTTTCGCGTACTTCCACCCACTGCGCTGCCCCGGTTTTGGGATGAGTCTCCAGCTTGCGACGCTCCGCCCAATGATAGGCTTTGTCGTGGTGGCCGACGTAACAGAGCAAAAGGCTTGAGTCGGTCTTGTGTACGATCAATCGAATATCCCGACTGACACGGACCGACCAAAAATTGAGATCTTTGGCTCTGTCGAGCTTATGAAACTGCATTCCAGGATGGGTCGGATCCAGTTGTAGATCGAAAGCGGTAGTCTTGACTGATTTCTGTTCCTCACCATTGAGGTTGGCGAGGCTGTCGGTAAAGGTATCGGCGATACGGAAATGCATTCAGGTTATACCTCGACCCGAGTTACCAGCATGTTTTCGATTGC
>CAYOLM010000062.1:0-7152 GCA_964404785.1 uncultured Mizugakiibacter sp. | reverse complement strand
GTCACGGCCCTGGGTATCTGGTTTGCTCCCGGCGTGGCCCATCTGGTTGCCCCCGGGGTAGCTAATGATCCGCTGCGCTTTAAGCTGATTACCCAGCTGTTGCCCATTACCTTCCCATTTTTACTGTTCATATCGCTGACGGCCTTGGCTTCAGGGGTACTCAACGCCTATCACCGTTTTGCATTGCCGGCGTTTGTTCCGGTGATCCTGAATCTGTGCATGATCGCTGCGGCACTATGGTTGTCACCGCATCTGCAGATACCCATTCAGTCCCTGGCCTGGGCGATCCTGTTGGCAGGTATTTTGCAGCTGTTACTGCTGCTGCCTGCCTTGCGTGGCCTGCACATGCTGTCGTGGCCGCGCTGGGGTTGGCGCCACCCGGATGTTCGCAAGATCATGCACTTGATGCTGCCGACTTTGTTCGGTTCGTCGGTTGCGCAGATCAATCTGCTGCTGGACGTAGTGATTGCCTCCTTTCTGGTCGCCGGGTCGCAGACCTGGTTGGCCCAATCGGACCGGCTGATGGAATTTCCCTTGGGGGTGTTTGGCGTGGCTCTGGGTACCGTCATCTTGCCCCGTCTGGCCCGTCATCATGTGGAGACCGATAGCGCAGGGTTTCATCAGGCTTTGGACTGGGGATTGCGTACCGCTTTGATTATTGCCATGCCGGCCATGGTGTTTCTGGTACTGCTGGCCGGGCCGATGGTGGCCACTTTGTTCCAGCACGGTCGCTATACCCCATTCGATACCGAGATGGCGACCTTGTCGCTGACCACTTTGAGTTTCGGATTGCCGGCTTTTGCCCTGATCAAGGTACTGGCACCGGCCTTCTATTCCCGCCAGGATACGCGTACACCGGTGCGGGCTGCAGTGGTGGCGATGGTGGCCAATATGCTCTTGAGCATACTGTTTGTAAGTGGTTTACTGTGGTTTTGGGCCGACACGGAATGGCAGCGCCAGGGCTTGCTGTACACGCTTGCCCATACCCCCGGTTTACATATGGCCTTGGGTATGGCCAGTGCTCTGGCAGGATACCTTAATCTCAGCCAACTGTGGCTCGCTTTGCGCCGCGACGGGGTGTACACCGCGCAGTCGGGTTGGCGTTGGAATTTTCTGCGTACTCTGATCGCCAGCGTGGTTCTGGCCGGGGTGCTGCTGCTAGGACGCTGGATCTGGCCCGATTGGAGCAGTGTGAGTACGCTCACCCGTCTTTGGCATCTTTTGGTCCTGCTGCTGGCAGGTGGGCTCGCTTACCTCTCAAGCCTGCTGATCATGGGCTTTCGCTGGCATGAGTTGCGGGGTGCTTGATGGCTCCTGCCGCGCTGCACCATACTGAGCGAATGATGCGTGTATATCGGGACATCAGCGGACCTTGTTTGTTGCCCGGCGGTGCGGTGCTGGCCGTGGGTGCACTGGACGGAATTCATAGGGGGCATACGGCCCTTCTAACGCGGGTGCGCGAACGGGCGCTGGCACAATCCCTGCTGCCTGCGGTGATCAGCTTTGAACCCTTGCCACGGGCCTATTTTAATCAAGGAGCCGCTCTGCCACGGCTGGGTTCGGTGCGTGACAAACTACAAGGATTTGCGACGGCCGGAATGCACCGCACCTTGTTGTTGCGTTTCAACGCGGGCTTGGTGGCGATGTCTGCCGAGGATTTTGTACAACGCATCCTGTGCACGCGGATGGGAGCTAAGGAGGTTTGGGTAGGCAAGGATTTCCGTTTTGGCCATGGCCGCAAGGGTGATCTGCGCCTGTTGCAGCAGCTGGGTAGTCAATGGGGTTTTTCGGCGCATGCGCTGGAAACGCATTCCCTGGGTGAGGAAAGAATCTCCAGTTCACGGATTCGTGAGGCGCTTGCGGCGGGTGACTTTGCCCAGGCCGGTCGTCTTCTGGGGCGGCCATTCACCATCGGCGGGCGGGTGGTGCGTGGCATGCAGTTGGGACATAAACTGGGCTACCCGACTGCCAATCTGCGACTGGGGCATCGGGTAGCTCCGGTTGAGGGTATCTTCGCAGTCCAGGTTCACGGCGCGAGTCAGCAGCCCATGCCAGGGGTGGCCAGCCTTGGTGTGCGTCCGGCCTTGGCGGGCAAGGAGCCCTTGCTCGAAGCCCATTTGTTTGATTTTGACGGTGACTTGTACGGCCGTCACCTGTCTGTCGAGTTTATCGCCAAGCTACGCGATGAAGAGAATTTTTCCACCCTGGATGCGCTCAAGCACCAGATCGACCTTGATGCCGCTGCAGCGCGATCCCTGCTGGGATTGGCCGCCAGTGCGACCGGAGAGAACGTGTGAGCCAGGATTACAAAACTACCATTCATCTTCCCGCCACCGATTTTCCTATGCGTGGCAATCTCCCCAAGCGTGAGCCCGAGTGGCTGGCGCAATGGGAGAGGGCATCGTTGTATGACGCTTTACAGGCTCATACCGCCCAGCGTGACAAGGTTTTCGTACTGCATGATGGGCCACCCTATGCCAACGGGGCGATCCATCTTGGTCATGCGGTCAACAAGATCCTCAAGGACATTACTGTAAAATCCCGGTTGCTGGCGGGCTTTCGGTCGCCGTATGTGCCGGGTTGGGATTGCCATGGGCTGCCGATCGAGATAGCCGTGGAAAAGAAATATGGCAAGCCTGGCGAGAAGCTTGATGCCCGGGCCTTCCGTGAGCAGTGCCGTGCTTACGCAACGCTGCAGATTGATTTGCAGCGTCGGGGTTTCAAGCGGCTGGGAGTGCTGGGAGACTGGCAGCACCCCTATCGAACCATGGATACCACCTACGAGGCCGACACCCTGCGCTCACTGGCCCGGATTATCGACCGTGGCCATTTGCTGCGGGGGGCCAAACCGGTGCACTGGTGTTTTGACTGCGGTTCAGCCTTGGCCGAAGCCGAGATCGAATACCGCGATAAGGAGTCGCTGGCTGTCGATGTAGCTTATGCCGCCGTAGATACCCAGGCGTTGGCCAAGACGTTTGGTGTCGAGGCCGGTAACGCCAGCATCGCTATACCGATCTGGACCACCACGCCGTGGACACTTCCGGCCAGCATGGCGGTGGCTTTGCATGCTGATCTGGACTACGCCCTGGTTGAGGGGCCGTCCGTGGACGGGCGGCCTCAATGGCTGGTAATTGCCGCGGCGCTGGTCACGACGGCATTGTCACGCTATGGCATCGAGGAGGTGCGGGTTTTGGGACAAGTTCGGGGGCGTGAGCTAGAAGGACAGCTGCTGCAGCATCCGTTTTATACCCGCCAGGTACCCGTGATCCTGGCCGCACACGTTTCTGCCGAAGACGGTACCGGTGCGGTGCATACGGCACCCGGTCATGGTCAGGAAGATTTCATTGCCGGTCGTCAGTACGGGTTGGAAGTACTCAATCCCATCGATGCTCGCGGCGTGTTTCTCCCCGATACCGAAACCTTCGCCGGACAACATATCTGGAAGGCCAACCAGACCATCACCGAGTTGCTGCGTGAACGCGGCGTTCTGCTGGCCTCCCACAGCCTCCGACATAGCTATCCTCACTGCTGGCGGCACCAATCGCCGGTGGTCTTCCGGGCCACCCCGCAGTGGTTCATCGGCATGGATAACAATGGGCTGCGTAGTGATGCGCTGCAGGCGGTCAACAAGGTGCACTGGATTCCCGGCTGGGGTCGGGAGCGGATTCGCGCCATGGTCGAAAATCGACCGGATTGGTGTATTTCCCGGCAACGGACCTGGGGGGTGCCACTCGCTTTATTTATCAACAAGAACAGCGGTGAGCTGCATCCACGAACGGTTGAGCTGCTCGAAGCGGTTGCTACGCGAGTAGAGCAGGGAGGCATTGATGCCTGGTTTGATCTTGATGCTCACGAGTTGCTGGGCGACGAGGCCGATCAATACGATAAATTGCCGGATGTACTCGATGTCTGGTTCGATTCCGGAGCCAGCCACGCCTGTGTACTGGCGCGGCGAGCGGAGTTGGGTCAGGGTACGGCCAGTCACTACGAGGTGATGTATCTCGAAGGTTCCGACCAGCATCGAGGCTGGTTTCAGTCCTCGTTGCTCACCTCGGTAGCCATGCACGGTCATGCGCCTTACCAGCGGGTACTTACCCATGGTTTCACGGTGGATGCCAAAGGCCGCAAGATGTCGAAGTCACTCGGCAACGGCATCGAACCGCAGTCTGTGATCAATCGCTATGGAGCCGATATTCTGCGCTTGTGGATCGCCTCGGCCGATTATGCTGCGGAGATTTCGTTATCGGATGAAATTCTCAAGCGGGTTGCCGACATTTACCGGCGTATTCGCAATACCAGCCGCTTTCTGTTGGGTAACCTCAATGGCTTCGAGGTACAGCGTGACCTTTGCAGCAACCAAGACAGCCTGCTACTCGATCAGTGGGCCATCGCTCGCACTGACGCTCTACAGCAGCAGATCACGGCGGCCTATGAGCGCTGTGATTATGCCGATGTGGTGCAGCGTATCGCCAATTTCTGCAGTAACGATTTGGGAGCCTTTTATTTGGATGTCACCAAGGACCGTCTCTACACCATGCAGGAGAATAGCCATGGGCGGCGCAGTGCGCAGAGTGCGATGTTGCGAATTCTCGAAGCATTAGTGCATTGGTTAGCCCCGATTTTGAGTTTTACCGCTGAGGAAATCTGGACGCACATGCCTGGCGAGCGCGCTCCTTCGGTGCTGTTTTCCACTTGGTATACAGGTTTGCAAGACACCGGTGAGCGGGCCGCTGAGGGTGGCTTCTGGGATGACCTGTTCGCCCTGCGTGAGCGGGTCACCGCCATCACTGAAACCATGCGTGCACAGAAAGAAGTGGGTGCTTCGCTAGATGTTGCAGTGCGAGCCTGGGTGCCGGAGGCCTTGCTACAGCGTTATGCCAAGGTCGCCGCAGAGCTACGGTTTTTCTTTCTGGTCTCAGATTTCCAATTACTACCGCTTGCCGAGCGGCCCGACGACGCTGTGGTGGTTGATCTGCCCGGCGGTGGAAAAATCGGTTTGCAGGTACGTCGCAGTGACGCTTGCAAATGCGTGCGTTGTTGGCATCATCGGCCTGATGTCGGTGTCGATCCGGCCCATCCCGAGCTATGTGGCCGTTGCGTGAACAACGTCACTAGCCAGGGTGAAGAACGCCGTTATTTCTGATTCTGGAACCGCGTATGAGCAAGTCGCCTGGATCTCCCAATGCGCTAAGTTGGCTGTGGCTATCGCTACTGGTCATTGGCCTCGATCAAGCTAGCAAGTTCTGGGTAGTGGAGCACTTTCAGCCCTACCAGGTGCATCCGGTGATTCCCGGCGTGTTCAATCTGATCCTGGCCTTCAACACTGGGGCGGCTTTCAGCTTCCTGGCCGGGGCCGGGGGTTGGCAGCGTTGGCTGTTTACGGCCATCGCCGTGGGCGTCAGCATAGTGCTTGCCTACAGTCTCTACCGCACGCCACGGGATGCTTGGCGTACGGTTTTGCCTTTGGCGCTGATTATCGGCGGGGCCTTGGGTAATGTGATCGATCGCTTACACACCGGGCAGGTGACCGATTTTATCCAGCTGCACTGGCGACAATGGTATTTTCCATCCTTCAATCTGGCCGATTCGGCGATTACGGTGGGGGCGGTGCTGCTGATCGTATTTGTGCTGTTTCCGGGCAAGTCGGGCGGTTCTGCGGGATAATCAGCCATAGCTCAACCTACTGAACGGAACGAGGAAAATCTGTGGAAGTTGTACTGGCCAATCCGCGTGGGTTTTGTGCCGGCGTGGATCGCGCCATCGCCATCGTCGAACGAGCGTTGGAGTCTTTCGGCGCGCCGATCTACGTGCGTCACGAGGTCGTGCATAATCGTTACGTCGTCGAGGATCTGCGTTCGCGGGGTGCCGTGTTCGTCGAAAATCTGTCCGAGGTGCCTGATGATGCCACCATCATCTTCAGCGCTCATGGGGTGTCCCAGGCCGTACGCAAGGAAGCCGAGGTTCGTGGGTTGCGCGTTTTTGATGCCACTTGCCCACTGGTTACCAAGGTACACATGGAAGTTGCCCGGCTGGGCCGAGCCGGCTTGGATGTGGTTTTGATCGGTCACGCTGGGCATCCAGAGGTCGAGGGCACCATGGGCCAGTGGCGTAAGGATTGCGTAGGACGCATCCATCTGGTCGAAGCGGTTAAGGATGTCGAGGCGTTGAGACCCACCGACCCCGAGTGCCTTGCCTACGCCACCCAGACCACCCTATCGGTCGATGATGCCCGGGCCATCATCCAGGCCTTGCGGCAACGGTTCCCATCGATTCAGGGCCCCCGCAAGGATGATATCTGCTACGCCACCCAGAACCGACAGGATGCGGTAAACCGGCTGGCCGATGAAGTCGATATGGTGCTGGTGGTCGGTTCGGCCAACAGTTCCAATTCCAACCGCTTGCGCGAACTGGCTGAAAAACACGGTAAGCCGGCCTATCTTATCGATGGCCCCGAGGCGGTACAGCCGGAGTGGCTGCATAACCACTCACGTATCGGCCTCACTGCCGGGGCCTCAGCCCCAGAAAGCCTGGTACGCGAAGTCATTGCCCATTTGCGCAAATGTGGTGCCGACTCGGTCCGGGATCTCGACGGAGTCGTCGAGACCATCACCTTCGCTCTGCCTCGTGAGCTGCGTACCCCCACCTGAGCAGCAAGCTCTAGTATCCCCAGCTATCTTCCAGTCGGTCCTTGTATGGCAGGCCCCGCGCCACCTACAATGTGCCGCCTGTGCCGTTGTAGCTCAGTTGGTAGAGCAACTGATTCGTAATCAGTAGGTCGGAGGTTCGACTCCTCTCAACGGCACCATCAAGCCATTTTATGGCATCCGATCCCATCCATAAAAACTATCCAACCCCACGTTATTGCGGGGTAGGGGTTCGAGGCGGTCTGTTTGCATCCGGGCAATGGGTGAGTAACTTTGTGAGTAACAAAGCGATGCACTCACCATCAATCCTTCAGTTACTCACATAAGGGCCGCTGACATGCTCCCCGCTGCCTTGGACAATCTGGAAACCACGCAACGGTTGAAGCAGGTATGCGGGCAGGTGTTCCGCTATGCCATCGCCACTGGGCGGGCTGAACGTGACCCGGCTACCGGCCTGCACGGGGCACTGCGTTACCACCAAGACCCGGCACCATGCCAGTATCACGGA
>CAYOLM010000061.1:0-7299 GCA_964404785.1 uncultured Mizugakiibacter sp. | reverse complement strand
ATCGGTACGTCGTTGTTCTCGGTGGGAACCTTCGGCTTAACCACAGCTCTGAGCTACGCCTGGTCGGGCCTGCTCGACTGGCGAGTGGCGGCGATGTTTATTGTCGGCGGCATTGTCGGCGGCTGGTTTGGGGCTCGGTTGGCTACGCGGCTGGGCGACAAGAAGAAGGCGCTGAATATCATCTTCTCGGTCATCGTGGCGGTAACGGCGGTCTATATGTTGTGGAAAAACCTCGCGGCGTTCGGCTGGTAGGCTTATCTTGTTGTACCGGGTTATTTTCGGATTTTTAGCCTGGCAGGCCAAGCTGGGAATAGCACCACAGCCCGTATTTTTGCAAGGTGATTAAACAGCCTGGCTGTTGACCCTGAATGCACAAATAACTGAACTTTCAGCCGTCTCTATCAGAACCATCCCGAAGCGTTGTGCAGGCTGCTAGCATGCACCTATGGATGACGAAAACGTATCAAAAAAATCTGCACCGCGCCGAGGCTTCCTGACCTGGCTGGTGTGGCTGGGTATCCTGGTGGCACTGGGTCTGGCCGGGTTGAGTTTCTGGCACAACGATCAGGTGCAGCGGAGCGTTACCGTTACAGCCACCACCCAAAATGAACTGCAAACGCAGTTGTTGGCGCTGCAAGGGACACTGACTGATCTTCGTCAGTCGCGAACAGAACTGCAGCAACAGATGAGCGATTTACTGACAGCAAACCGCTCCCGGCGTGCTTTGGCCGATTCTCTAAAGGCTCGTCTGGGAAATCTTGAGGCTGCTGTAACCGGGCTAGCTGAACAACAGCACGCCAGCAATGGAGAGAACCTGAATCTCGATACAACGGCTTTCCTGCTACGCATGGCCCAGGCCCGGATGCGACTGTTCCACGATACGGTCGGCGCAGTGGATGTGTTGAACCTGGCCGCCCAGGCCATGAACGCAGCCCATGACCCCACTTATGCGCCGGTATTGCAGGCGATCAACACCGAACGGAGTGCCTTGCAGCAGCTACAGACTTCGCAACGGGCCGCAGCCCTACAACAGCTGGGTCGTTTGCGCAGCCAGGTTTGGAGCCTGCCGTTGCGCTCGAACAAACCTGAAAAACTTGCCGGTTCCGGCGCCTGGTCGAGGCTCCGAACTGCCTTGTCAGTGCTGGTAACCATTCGCCACGATACCCAAACCCGGCTGGATACGGCCCCGCCGCAGCTCCTGCATGGCTTGCTTGCCCTGGACTTAGCGCAGGCTCAGGCAGCGCTATTGGGCTACCAACGTACGGGGTATGCGCAGGGCCTACTTAGCAGCCGCCGACTGCTAAGTGCCCAGTTCAATCTGGACAACCCCCAAGTACAAGCCTTCGCTACCCGCCTGCGGTCGTTGCAAGGCTGGCCCGTTACTGTCCAGCCTCGCTTGGGTACGGCATTAAAAACTTTGCGCAGGCTACGGGCGCTGCAGACCCTGGTTACTCCACCCGCGCCAGTGAAGAAGGAAAGCTCGCCATGATCCTGTGGCGCTGGATACTCTGGCTGCTGTTGATTGCCCTGCTTGCGGCACTGGGCTGGCAGGTTCTCGCCATTGATCCTGGCTACGTGCTGTTGCGATTTCATTCCTGGCAGTTACAGGCCACGGTAGTCGGACTGGGGCTGTTGCTGCTGGTGTTGGTGGTCGCACTGATTATCATCTGGAAGCTGTTGCGCTGGCCGTTTGGAATGGTGGCCCATCGCCACCAGCGGATCAGTCGTAAGCGCTTTTCGGAAGGGCTGCTGGCGCTGGTCGAGGGGCGTCATAGTAAAGCGCAGCGGGCCCTGGCGAGGGCGGCACGTTTTGGGCCGTTAAAGGGACCGGCGCTGCTTGCCGAAGCGGAGGCAGCCTGGCGACGCGGAGAGTACAAACGCGCTCACGAAGTGTTGGACGAGGCCACCCGGCATGCTGCGGATGCAACTCAAGTGTTGCGGGCGCGGATGTTGCGCCGCGAAGGTCATCCTGAAGAGGCTTTGGCCTTGTTGGTGCCTGCGGCGGAAGTGGCACGCTTGCCACCGGCAGCTTGGGTGGAACTGGTCAAGGTAGCCTTGTTGACCGGCCGAGTGGATCGGGCTCGTGCTGCGCTGGAGCCGCTGCGATCCAGTGCGGCACTGGGTACTTCGGCATTTGCCAGGATTGAGGCCCAGGTATTGGCGGCAGCGATTGATCAGGCGGCCGATGGCGCGAGTTTGAATGCGTTGTGGGCGGATCTTTCCCGAGCCCAGCGCCGGCCTGCTGAGGTGGTCGCCGCGTACGCATGTAAAGCAGCCCGTTACGGTTTAGGTCTGGCCGCTATGGGCGAAATTGAAAGTGCCTTGGCCAGGGGTTGGGCTGCAGTACTGGTTACCAGCTGGGCGAAGCTGGGGGAGGAACATCTTGAGCATCGCCTTGAACTTGCCCGCAAATGGCTGGATGCGCACCCCAATGATGTGGTGTTGCTGGCCACGCTCGGACGACTGTGTTTACTGGACGGTCAGTTGGCTCAAGCCAGGGAGTACCTGGAACGCTCGGTAGGCCTGGATGAATCGGCACTGGCATGGGAGGTGCTGGGTGAGGTCCTGCTCAAGCAGCAACATGCAGAGCAAGCCGCTCGCTGCTTCCGCAATGCCTTGCGGGCGCAGCGTCAAGATGTCACCGAGGCGTTGATCTCAGCGGGGCGTATGCCCACCCGTCCGCTGGCGGTTGAGGTGCGCAGCGAGCTGGGTGTGCCGAGATTGCCTGAATAACTGCCGTGTGCCGGTTTTCATAGGTTATTAGCAGCCTGTCGGTTAGGGGGAGGGTTGACTGCGACGGTAACGCATCGGCCCGTTTTTCCGGTCTTTTCCGCTGCCTTCTTGGTCATTCCCGCGTAGGCGGGAATCCACCCGGCCCGGAACACGCCTGAGGCTTGCTCGGACGCTTCCGCTCGTACGTGGATCCCGGGTCGTCGCCCGGGATGACAAGCCTTTTTTGTCATTCCCGCGCAGGCGGGAATCCACTCGGCCCGGAACACGCCTGAGGCTTGCTCAGGCGCTGCTGCCAGAGCGTGGATCCCGGGTCTACGCCCGGGATGACGAGACTCTTTTGTCATTCCCGCGCAGGCGGGAATCCACTCGGCCCGGAGTACGCTTGAGGTTCGATTGGATGTGACCGTCAGGCTGTTTGCTGCTGGAATCGAAACTTTAGATCGACCCCGGAGTGGCCGTTCTGGCAGTAGGCCCGTCCAAGGTGATGGCCCAGGTTCTGGCAAGGGCCGGCAAGATGGTCGCCTTGGCTGAAAGCAATAACAAGGTGCCATGATGCAGGGGCATTTCTATGCCATACAAACCCTTCTCGACGAAATTCGGGCGGCTCTGGCCATCCCGATTGGGGATAAAAAATACCGTGATCGGAATGCCCTCCCGGCGCATCACCAGATGCACGGCTTTGAAAGGGCCAAGCAGGCAATCCTGTACATAGGTGACTCCACTGGGTAGGGGGCCAGCCAGGGGTACATCGCGGTTAGCAAAACCCATGCGTATCATGTCGTCGGGTAGCGGTTGGGTCATGCTCAAGGGCATGGTCTCCCCCTGGATATGCTCGGCACTAAGCATGGGTAGGCCGTAACGGGCTAGAAGATTCAAGGCCAGTGGAGCTCCCAGGCCAACGATCAGCACCAGGCTGGCCATCAGAGTGATCCCCTTTTGCCAGCGGCGCCGCTGCGTCAGACGCACCAGGGTGGCCTGTTTGAGTAAAATACGATCAGCGAGGCGGTTTGGCTCGGGCGTGTCGAAGAAAGATGCCCGCAGTTTCTTTTCGAAAGCCTGAGCCCGTCTCCAGGCAGCTGCACAAGGTGGACAGATTTCCAGGTGGGCCAGGAAATCGGTATTTTGACTAAGTGGTTCAGTACCGAGCCAACGGCGGAACTCAAGGCATTCCATGTGCGCCACGCTCGCTTTCGACAAGCGCCTCCCGTAGTTTTTGGCGGGCCCGGAACAACTGCACCATGACCGCATTGGCGGTGATGCCGAGTTGCTTGGCGATCTCCACTCCGGTGAAACCGCCGAGGACCTGTAGCAGCAAGGGTTCGCGGTATTTCGCTGGCAACTGCTCGATAGCCGCGCGCAGCTCTGCATCACTACATTGGCGTTCGGGCGAGGCCCACACCGAATCGTCGTGGATGAATTGCTCGTCAATTTCTACGGCATGACGTTCCGGGGTTTTACGCCCGTAATGACGGGCTTGTTCACGGCGCAGAATGGTATATAGCCAGGCCCGTGCCGCACTCGCATCCTGCAGCTTGTCGAGATAACGCCAGGCACGCAGGAAAGTTTCCTGCACTAGATCCTCGGCTAGCTCGGGTTGGCGACATTGGGCCAGTGCGTAACGGAACAGCTCCGTGCTGTGCGCTTGTACCAATGATTGAAACTGGAATTGTCGGCTATTCACAGAGCGGGTGACCGGGATGGCTGCCGATGTCTTACATAACGGCCTGGGTAGTAGCCAGCGAAGTGGATGGGTAAAGAGTGGTCAGTCTGGTCTCAGAAAGACTTCGGATCTGAAGAAGATTCATGGGTGGTGGTTTTGTAAGTTTGCCGTAGGCAATGAGGTCATAGTGGAGCCGAGGGTATCCCGGTTTGCTGATGGAGACTTGAAAATGAATCGTAACAGTATGCAGAAATTGGTTCTTTCCGCGCTAGTGATGGGGGCGGCCAGTATGGCAATGTCATCCGCTGCCGTGGCCGGTAGTACGGGCAAGAAAGCCATGGAAAAGTGTTATGGGGTCAATGCCGCCTACAAAAATGATTGTAAGTCGCCTGGGCACTCCTGTGCCGGCCAGGACAGCAAGGCGCGGGATCCCAATGCCTTTGTGGCGGTTCCCGCCGGACTGTGCACAAAACTGGCTGGTGGGCAAACTACGCCCGCAGATGCCAAGGCGGTGAAGAAGTGAGGTAAGGACGATGTCTTCCCAAGGTGCTGCATCACTGCGACCGATCCCAGCCCGTGCCGGGATCGGTCTGCGGCCACTCCATTTTATGGAGGTGCTGGAGACGCGGCCACCGCTGCCATGGTTCGAATTGCATAGTGAAAACTTCTTCGTCGCGGGCGGTCCATTACGGGATACCCTGTTGCGGGTCGCAGAAAACTATCCTCTGAGCCTGCATGGTGTGGGGCTGTCATTGGGCTCTGCTGAGCCACTCAATGCGGGCCATTTACGGCAGTTGCAGGCATTGGTAGAACGGGTGCAGCCCGGCCTGGTATCCGATCATCTGTGCTGGGGGCATATCGCGGGGGTGCACTGGAATAACCTGTTACCCCTACCCTTCACCGAGGAGGCCGTAGCGATTTGTGCCCGGCATATCCGCCAGATCCAGGATGTCCTGGGGCGTGAGTTCGTGGTGGAGAATGTATCCAGTTATTTTACCTGCGAACATGATGCTATGCCGGAATGGGAGTTTGTGGCCGCGGTGGTTCGTGAAGCCGGATGTGGACTGTTGCTGGACGTCAACAATGTTTATGTCAACAGCGTCAATCATAGCTTTGATCCGCAGCGTTATATCGAGCATATGCCGGCGGCTGCCGTGCGAGAGGTTCATCTGGCCGGATATACCGAGAAACTCGGTCTCGACGCATCCCTGTTGATCGATAGTCACAGCTGTCCGGTCGCCGATGTCGTATGGGATCTATATGCCTTCACGTTGCAGCGAATCGGCCCACGCCCCACCCTGATCGAGTGGGATCAGGATATTCCTGAGCTGCACGTGTTGGCTTCTGAAGCAGCTCGGGCTCAGGAGTATCTCGATGTCTGCCATGCCCGCGCTGCGTGATTGGCAATCCAGCTTCTCTGCGGCACTCCGTGGTGGGCCGGTGGAGGCGGTGACCGCAACCGTTCACGGTGGGGGTATCGCGCCCGGACAACGCGTGCAGATTTATCAGAATGCCGTGGCTTCGATTCTTGAAGAAGCCCTGGCAACCGCCTTTCCGATAGTTCGTGCCCTGATTGGTGAGGCCTGCTTTAGCGTGGTGGCTGAGGCTTTTAAACATGAGCACCCCCCGCAGCACGGCAATTTACAAGTTTATGGGGAGGGTTTTGTGGACTTCCTTAGAGGGTGGCCGGCAACGCTGGAATTGGCCTATCTGCCCGATGTGGCAGCCATTGAATGGGCCCGCCAGAGCGCCCTGCTGGCTGCCGACAGGACCGCCCTTTCCGCCACTGCAATGGCCAATGCCGCGGAGGCCGGCACGGTGTTGCTGCTGCACCCCAGTGTGCGGTTGTTGGATTTAGCAACCCATGCCCTGGATATCTGGCGCTGGTGTCAGGCTCCAGAAACCAGTAATCCGCCGATCACCGCTGGCCCACAGTCGGTGCTGGTATGGCGTAGTGGATCCGCAATCGCCTGTGTAGAGATGGACTCAGCGGGGGCCAGGCTGGTGCAAATGATCCGTGCAGGCAACGCACTGGATGCAGCCATCACGGCAGCCGTCGAGTATGCCGATGAACAGACTGCCACCGAAGCACTGGGACGGATGGTACTGGAGCGATTACTGGTTCAACCCCCTGGATGAGATGAGATGAGCTGACATGAACAACTGGATCAAGCGGATAACGAGCTATTACAGCATGTTGGTGCGCAACATGGAGTCACTGACGCCCCTGCTATTGCTACTGTTTCGCGTTTATGTGGCGGTGGCCTTTTGGCGCGCCGGAGTGGTCAAGTGGGATGATCCGTCCGGCACGCATTATCTGTTTGCCTACGAATATAATGTACCAATCTTGTCGGCCGGTATCGCTGCGTTTCTGGCCACCTGGGTCGAACTGATTACCCCGTGGTTGTTGGGCCTCGGCATCGCCGGCCGGCTCACCGCGATATTTGTGTTCGTCTACAACATCATTGCCGTGGTTTCCTATCCCGACCTATGGCCGAATGGCTTCTGGAACGGCCTGGTTGGCAATGCCTTCAGTGATCACAAGGCCTGGGCGCTAATGTTGCTGGCAATTGCCATCTTGGGTCCGGGGCGCTGGTCGGTGGATGCCCTGCTCGGAAGGCTATGGCGGCGGCCGGTACAGCAATAGGTGGCCCTCAACAAACTTACGGTGTAGCCCGATCACTACGTTGCATTCTCGTCCACCTAGCTGATCCGCCTCGAAGATTCACTCCGGAGCGCTGTCTACTCGAACGGCTCGCGACGGTTCGAGGTGCCCTGGATATTTGATAGTAGGAAGGGCTTCTGTGAATCGAGGAAGTCCTGTATCCCATTTCGTAGGTTCCGGACACTTCCATGAGTTATTGTCAAATCTGGTGTATGACGGTCAAGCGGCGACCGCTTCTGGT
>CAYOLM010000060.1:0-7300 GCA_964404785.1 uncultured Mizugakiibacter sp. | reverse complement strand
TGAAGCTGAGGCAGCTTGAATGTGTGACCGGACATCTTTGTTGACAAACACCGCCGACGTGGTTGCTGCAGTGTGCTGTGCTCGATCCAGTCTGTAGCAGACGGGTAAAGAAAAGGAACTATATAGGGAAAATGCAGTCCAAGTAACTAGGTTTGTGAAGTGCTATCGAGCCATAAGTACGTGCAGGCACGAGGCTTGGCATAGCTCGGTACGCGGGTAAGGGGGTGGATAGCGACAAAGGTGACGTTACAATTTGATTTATGATAAACGGGCTTCAATGCCCAGGTAGTCCGGCTTTGTGTCGGCGTGTGATGCTATTTGCTCAAGGTTGAGCATGCAAGAACAATTCAGATAGTAAAAGTTAGTTTCAGTTTTTTATTTTCCCTTAATAATCGTGTGTACACATTTGCTTTGCAAATACTTGTGGAATCACAAGAGGAGGGTTGAAATGAACACTAATAGAACAACGATTACAACTACGATTGGCTACATGGCGTGGGCATTGGCGTTCTGGATGATCAGCATGCCCCATGCCGCATGGCTGTCAGACAAATTCTTTACACCTGCAGTCAACATGGAGTACCCACTAGCAATTCTTCTATTCGTCATGGGTATTCTCGCTTTTTTACAGGATCAAACACTTGATTCCATAGTGTTCTTTGGGGGTGGTGGCCTGTTATGGGTGACCCATATTGCCCTCATCGGCAGTGCCATGGGCGCTGCCGCTTATTTCGGTTGGTTCTACTTCATCTGGGCCGTATTTCTGGCTTACGTATGGGTGGGATCATTCAGCAAAGGCTTTATAGGAATTGTACGAATGTTGTTTCTGCTGGGTGCCTGGCTGAGTCTGCTGGCACTCGCGATCGGTAGTTGGGCTAGCCTGGGAGGGTTTGTGATTCTTGGTGGTTACATTGGCTTGGCTACCGCGATTCTCGCGGGCATTGTTTCAGCCAGCAGTGTCATTGCCCATGGTATGCGTGCTACCCCAACTGCAGCAAGTTGATAAGATAAGGATATTAATAGACGGACAGCCTCGGTTTCGGAAGCAGATTGCTTCCTGGAACCGAGGTGCCGCAAGGTGCTTGGAGAGCATGTGTGCGGGGTGCAAGAGTGACGAAAGAGTGTTTCCCGAATTCCACTTTGTTGCATCGAAGCTACGGTATACACAGTTGTCGTGGAATTGTGTGGGCTTGAGAAATTGATGGGTTTTAGGCGATTCCGAGTCCAGGAATCGGAGCTTGTTTCTCAGTATCAAAGCCGGCGAGGGCAGCAAAATGCTGACCCCGTTCAGCATAGTCGTGAAACTGGTCAAAGCTCGGCGCGCCGGGGGAGAGCAGCACGGTACTGCCGGGCGGGCTGCTGCGCTGGATTGTTTCTACTGCTGCGGCAAGATTGCCAAGGCGCAGTGGATTAAAATCGTGAGTACGCAGGATAGCCTCGATACGCGCCGCGTTGGCACCTTGCAGAATGATGCTTTGCGGTGGACAGGTGGTGAGCCAATCGGCGAACTTAGTCCAGTCCAGGCCGCGTTCGTGACCGCCAAGAATCAGTGTCAGGGGTGAGCCTGGCAGGCTTTCAATGGCGGCTCGACTGGCCTCGGGGGTGGTGCTAATGGAATCATCGATCCAGATTTTTCCATCTCTTTTGCCCAGTCTTTGCAGCCGGTGGGGTAAACCGTGGAAATCGGTGAGGGCGGCTGCGGCCGCTTCTGCATCGTAGCCGAGGAGTTGCACGGCGGTGAGGGCAGTGCAAGCATTGCCGGCATTGTGCAAGCCCGGCAAGGGCAGTTGCTGTTGTGGCAAGACGAGGTGCGAGCCATGGCAGATTGCTGCGTGTTCCATGTGCCATCCGTGGGGGTCGTTATGGCGAACCCGATGGGGATGGTTAGCGGTGGCGGCGAGTAGCTCGGCTTGAGAACTGCCCAGCAGTAGAGTGCTGGCCTGCTTGGCCAAGCGTAACTTGTCGGCTTGATAGCGTTCACGGCTGCCGTGCCAATCCAGGTGTTCCTCACTCAGGTTGGTAATCAGGCCGAGTTCCAGAGGCCCGCATTCGCCCGTTTGGAAACTGGATAGCTCCACCACCCAGAGTTGCGGAGGATTATCCGGGTCGAGCAGTTCGAGTAAGGGCAGACCGATATTGCCAGCCAGGGCGGTGCGCACTCCCAGACTGCGGGTCAGGTGGGCGAGCAGGGCGCTGGTAGTGCTTTTACCTTTGGTGCCGGTGATGCCCACGACCCGGGCCTGGGGATGTTCAGCAAACCACAGCGCGGTTCCAGAGATAAAAGCGGTTCCACGGGCCATGGCCGCAGTCATTTCAGGACGGTAAGCGGGGATGCCGGGCGACTTGATGATGACCTCGAAGGCGGCCAGATCCTCGACATCAGGATGGCCGGTCTGGATGTCGAGATCCGGCCACGCGACGCAGGCCTGGCTGGCTTCCGGTTCGCTTACTCCCAGCAAAACCGGTTGTAGCTGGGGTTGGCGTCGCTGTATTGCCGCCAAGGCGGCACGAGCTTCACGCCCATAGCCCCATACCGCTACCCGGCATGAGGCCAGGTCAGCAAAGGTCAACAGAGCAGGCATGGGGGTATCCAGGTCGGGGCGATCAGTCGCGGCCGATCCACTGCATAGCCGGGTGGTAGCGTGCCGGGATGCCATGTTCAGAAGCGGCCTGCAACCAGGGTTGCAGTGACAGGCCTTGCGGATCGAGTTGTGGCAGGATCTCATGGCGGAAGCGCGCCACCAAGGCATCCTCACGCCACTCCGAGCGCGCCGCCAGCGAGGCCAGCGCTGCACGGGCTTCGGCGCCTTCGCCTACACACTCAAAAGGCTTGTGCTGATGGTATTCCAGTAGCGCATCGAAACCGTCACTTTGGGTTTCGTCGTCGAGCAGGTTGTGACCGAAAATGGACAGCAGGCGTGGTTTGGGCAAGAAGGGCGCCAGGGCCAGGAACACGAAGTGGCACTTGGGGCACTGCCCGCACCAGCGATCTGCTGGCTTGGGGCTGAGAATACGAAAATTTCGGTTACAGCTTGAAAAGTGATTGAAATATTGCGGCAGGTGGGAAAAAGCCTGGGTAACAGCGATTTCAGAGTACGGGCGCAGCAGCGAGAAATACTGTAAATCGGCAGCAATGTGACGCTGCAGATACGCGGAAAAACCCTGCTCGAAGGCCCAGCTTTTGCTCCATTGGTGGTTGACCTTCTGGCCTTCATATTCCAGCGTGGCACTGGAAGCAGAGCGTTCGTTGGCGAAAGCAATCGCCTTGAAGTCATACAGCAAGGCGGCGAGCACCAGAATGGCTGAATTCACTGCAGTGACCGGAATATGTCCATTCCAGGCCCCCATCCGGTTCATCTCGAACAGCTCCGGGGCTAATTTCCGGGTGATGTTGAGCATGGGCAGGCCGGTCTTTTTCGCACAGGCGGCGATCAATGGTGAGGTGCCGACCCAGATAACCGTAGCCTCTGCAGCCATCGATTTCAGGGCCTCGACGACGACCAGGGAATCCTTGCCGCCACCCATCGGTACCAGTACCCGGTCTGACAATTGGGCCGCAGCGGCAGGGTCCGGGAGCTTTGCATCCCCTGAAAAATGGATGCGATCAGCCAGTTGCAGTTGGTTGCGATAGGCAAACTCGGCCAGACCGTGGCGGTACAAGGTGTCAAGCAAAGCGGCACTGTCGGGGTCGATGGGGCCATCGTCAAAGCTTATTTCTGCTGGCACGCCGGCTTTGTAATAGCTGGTTGCAGCGACCCAGTGGAGTAGCCGCAAGGCCTGGGTGAAGGCTTTACGGCGCCCGGGCTGGGGTTCGGGTTGGCCGGGGAAATGAATCCGTTCGATGAGTTCAGGGCCCGCGTCGAAGGCATACACCAACTCGGCCGTACCCTTGGTATAGCGGCAGCGTACCAAGCGGAAGCACTGGGCGCTGCGGGGATCGCTGACGGAGGTCGGGGTATTCATTCGATAACCGTTTCGGTGGCTGGAGGACGCAGATTGTATTGCGAGGCCATGGCCGCACCATAGGCACCCGCATTGGCGATCAGTAGCACGTCGCCCTCCCGGCAGCGGGGTAGGCGGCAGTCCTTGCCAAGAATGTCGCCACTTTCACAGATGGGGCCGACGACTTGATAGAGTGTATCGGCTTCGGTATGCAGCCGGCTGAGATTGATGATGGGGTGCTGTGCCCCATACAGGGCGGGCCGGATCAGGCTGTTCATGCCGGTTTCGACCCCGAGATACTGCAGGTTTTTTTTCGACTTGATCTGGGTAACACGGGCCAGCAGCACGCCTGCCTCAGCGACTAGAAAACGGCCCGGTTCCATCCATAACTCGTACTGCGGGTAGACCCGCTGAACCTCGGCCAGTCCTTCGGCAAGGGTAGCGAGGTCGAGGGGGGCTTCGTCAGGGTATTGGGGGATACCGAGCCCGCCACCGATATCCAGTGCTGAGACCGTACCGATGCGTTCAGCCAGCCCGGCCAGCTCGGCATAGACGCGTACCCAGTGGTGCGGATCCAGTACGCCTGAACCCAGGTGCGCATGCAACAGGCTTATCCGGGCGTTTATTTTCCTGGCCCACTGTAGAAATTCATCCAGATCATCGAGCGCCAGTCCGAATTTGCTGAAAACGCCGCCGGTACGTACCTTCTCATGGTGGCCGAGGCCGCGTCCCAGATCGATGCGCAGGCCGATAGTGCGATCACGGAAATATTCACCCCAGCATTGCAGTGGATGCAGGCCATCCAGGGTGATCAAGGTGTCAGGTTCCTGGATAGCCAGGCGAAAATCATCCTGGGAGGCGAAATTGGCCGAGAACAGTCGGGGAGCGTTGGCCGCGGCCCCCCGCGCTCGCTGCAATTCGCCGGGTGACACACACTCAAGCCCGAAGCCTTCCTCGGCCAAGACCTGGAGCAGGCGCTGCTGGGGGTTGGCTTTGATCGCGTAATACCAGTGGTTGACGGTAGCGATACGCCGCAAGGCGCGGGCCCGGGCGCGTACCGTGGGCAGGTGATAAACGTAGCAGGGCCCCTGCTCAGCAAGATCCAGCAGTCGTTGCCGTTGAGCATGCCACCATGGCACGCTGGGGGCCGCTTGGTCTTGCCCGTACAGACTGCGCCAACTGGCACCGAAGCATAGTGGGTCGTTCGCATGCAATACGCCGGTACGCAACAGCAGAGAGTGCAGACGGGGCACCAACTCATCGGCCAGACCTTCATCAACCACAAAGGTGAGGTTGAGATTATTGGATGACTGGGTGATCAGGTGTACATGGTGCTCGCCAAACTCGGCTAACAGCGGTGCAAGCCGGTGCAGCATGCCGCGCATGCCGCGACCGACCAGGGTAATGGCCGCGCAGGGGGCGATCACCTTGACCCGACAAATGGTGCTCAGATCATCGGCGAGTCGGGCCACGGCATCGGAATCAAGGAGATTTTCGGTGGGATCCAGGGATACGGTGACATTGGTTTCAGCCGAGCTAACCAGATCCACCGAAAGGCCGTGCCGTTTGAAATAGGCAAATACATCGGCAAGGAAGCCCACCTCTTGCCACATACCGACGGATTCCATCGACACCAGAGTGATCCCCTGGCGCGCGCTGATACCTTTTACGCTGGGTGCGGTTGAGGTCTTGGTCGGGCCGATAAGCGTTCCGGGAAGTTGCGGATTAGCAGTGTCGTGAATACGCAGCGGTACCCGGGAACGACGCAGCGGACTCAGACAATGGGGGTGCAGAACCTTGGCCCCGGTGGCGACAATTTCTTGGGCCTCCTCGTAGTCGAGTTGGGTCAGCAATCGCGCATCCGGTACTTGGTGCGGATTAGCGCTGAAGATACCGGCGACATCGGTCCATATTTCCACCCGCTCGGCGGCAAGTTGGGCACCGAAATAGGCGGCAGAAGTATCCGACCCACCCCGTCCCAACAGCACGGTTTGCCCCGCAGCATCGCGGGCAATGAACCCCTGGGTAATGAACAGTTCGCCGCTGGCTGCCAGGGCCTCGCTCCAGGCTGGGTCCGGTTTGGCACGGACACTGGCTGAAAGTATTCGGGTACGCTCATTGTGATGGGGCAGTTCCGTGGTCAGCAGTGCCAGCCGTGCATCCAGCCATTGGACCGGCAGTCCTTTAGCATGCAGAAAAGCGGCGCCCAGCGTGCTGGATAGCAGCTCACCCTGGGCCAGTAATTCAGCTCGCCAGGTGAGCTCAGGGGTGCTGGGTGATGCAGCGGAGCAAAGAGCGACCAGGGCATCGAGTTGTGTGTGCAGTGCCTCGGGCCTATCCAGGCCGAGTTCCGCAGCGAGGTGTTGATGCCGCTCAACGATGAGCCTGGCTTGACTGGGTCGCTCGGTTGCCTTGGCCTTGTACAGGGCATGCAGTGCATCGGTAATGCCGGCAAGGGCGGATACCACAATAAGTACCCGGGCGCCTTCCTGGCGACGGAGGGTGGCCAGTTCGGCGATCTGTTGCCAGCGTGAAACGGTGCTGACACTGCTGCCACCGAATTTGAGTACGATCCAGGGGGCATCCACAGCAAGGGGCGACGAGTTCATGGGTGGCGTAAATGGTGGTAACGGTAGGAGTGTTGCGTGCAGTGCAACAAAACGCAATGCTCATTGCGGTTCAATGCCCCCTCGGCACCTTGGTCACTCGGTACGCCACAGGTGGCCCGCCTCGATCCGACCACCCAAGCCGGACAGGCCCCTGCTTGGTAGCGAACCGAGCGGTTACCTGGCCGGTCGCCCTACGGAATTTGCCCTGGCACTGCTCCGTAAACCCCGGCCATGGGTAAGCCAGTAGCTATTTGGCTCTATAAGTTGCAACCCACCTTCAGCAGGTATCGTCTGGGAGCAGCAAATGATGCTTAGCTGGTTTGTCGCTTAGCCAATCCAGTACACGCCGAGCAAGCCGGCCAGGAACAGCCAGCCAGTGAGCAAAATGCCCAGTAGTAGCGGACGCCGGCCCAGAGCCCGGACTTTGGAGATCCGCGTTTCGAGGCCGATGGCCGCCATAGCGCCACCGAGTAGCAAGTCATCTCCAGAGGCCACCAGATGGTGTATTCCGGGAGTCAACGGATAGAGGCTGATCAGCCCGCTGAGAGCTACGAATCCAAAAGCGAACCAGGGTAGGTGAACCTTAACTTGATGAGGGTGGTCTTGCTGGCGACGTAACCACCATCCCAGTAATAGCAGGGCCGGGGCGAGCATGATGACCCGCCCCAGTTTCACCACGATGGCTACCCCGGTAGTAGCGTGACCGATGCTACCGCTGATGGCCAGAACCTGCCCGACGGCGGGTACGG
>CAYOLM010000059.1:3089-7389 GCA_964404785.1 uncultured Mizugakiibacter sp. | reverse complement strand
GTATGGATTTTCAGTAAACTCATTAGCTCAATCCTGATGAAATTAGTTTAATATGCAGTCGCTGATACGAGAATTAGAGTAAGTAGTCAGTGGCTAGAATAACTTATTGAAATGAAACTTTTACCATTGACATCAACAGTGACTTCTTCTACTCGATTCAGTGGAACAAACCACCAGCAGTCAACCGCTCAGGAAGTTTCTGTGTATCTCGTGACCACCGGGGTATCAAAATTGCACTACCAAAGATGAACAATAGATAGATAGTTGGTATCCAATTCGTACGGATCATCATGCCCCATGAATGTGCATTGATCGAGTACATCCACAAATCTATCAACCAGACCACAGCTTCTGTAACGATCAACCATATAATAGCTGTACCTACACCACGCTTTTTGTTAAAAAATGGAAGGATCAAGAAAGTGGCATAGAAGATTTCAGTGACATGTAACCCATAGAGCATGTTCTTCTCGGTAGCAAATCCATACGCTATGTAGCCAAGCCAGATGAAAGAAAAGGCAATCATTAGGATATTGATCTTGTATAGAACAGACCTGTATCTCATGGATTTTATGGGATTACGATCTAGAAGAGGCAAAAACCCAAGCAGAGCGAATGAGCCGGCGAATGCCAGAACCCCATATAATTTATCAGGTATGCCCCTTAGCATTGCATAAAACGGTAGAAAGAACCAAAGTGGGTGAATATCACTGGGAGTATGCAGAATGTTTGCTGGGGTATAATTAAGCTTGTCCAGCAACAACCCCCAGCCTGACGGCTGGTAGAAGACAAACCAGAAGAAGATTACCAGAAATAGGCTAACTCCAAATATATCCTTAACCGTATAATAGGGATGAAAGGGAATGCCATCACGCGGCCAGCCGGTTTTATTTACATTATCATGAACTTCGATACCATCTGGATTATTGGATCCCACCTGATGAAGGGCAATGATGTGCACTAAAACTAGAGCCAGGAGCAGAAGTGGCATCAGGAAAACATGGAATATGAAGAATCGATTTAGAGTTGGCGCACCGATAACAAACGAACCCCGCATCCATTCAGCGATGGGTTTACCTATACCTGGTATGGCTGTCACAAAGTTGGTGACTACAGCCGAACCCCAATACGACATCTGTCCCCATGGCAGCAAGTAACCAAGGAATGACTCGGCGGCTAGGGCAAGATAAATAAATATACCTATCACCCATAATAGTTCACGCGGTTTTTTGTAAGAGCCATACATGACCGCTCTAAACATGTGCAGATAGACGATAACAAAAAATAATGAGGCACCAACGATATGCATAGACCTGATCAGCCAGCCCCAATTCGCATCCCTCTGAATACCTCTTAATACCGACCAATAGGCTAAATTAGGATTGGGTTGGTAATGAATGGCAAGGAATAGTCCTGTTGCCAATTGCATGACCAGGACCAGTATTGCTAGCGAGCCAAAGAAATACCACAAATTGAAATTCTTAGGCGCTGCATACCCCGTCATCTCATTACGCCAGAATGCGGATATCGGAAGCCTTTGATCAAACCAGGAAAAAATCTCCATAATTCTTGATCGTGAATTGTTTTTCATGGCTTATCTATACCTTCTTGAAGCTGAATTTAGTTTTGGTTAATTCTATAGGGCTGAGAATCTACAAGTTCCCCGGCTTTGTAGACTTAGCCTGAGCCGAACTTGTTTTTATCGAACGCTTGGATGAACTCGAAGTAGCTCGTTTCGACTTCGTCTCTTTAGCAAGCACAGCCTTAACGTGTTCACCGTAGGTTTGTATATCTGCCCCTAATACTGTCGCGGGATCCAGACGTTCCATATAGGCGGCTACCGCCTTCTTTTGTTGTGTTGACATGGCGTGAGCAATTTTAGCCATGACTCCCCCCGGGCTATTATCACGCGTACCGCTAGCAAACTGGTTTAGTTGCTGTATTACATACGCCGAATGCTGGCCTGCCAATGCGGGAATTGCCATGGGATCATTCCCTTCACCACCTAAACCATGACATGCGGAACAAGCTGGCACCCCTTCCTTAGCCGATCCATATCTATACACTGCAGATCCTAATTTCAATTCAGCTGGCGTCGCGGCTGCGGGATGGGCGTTGGCTCCCTCGGCACGCTGCAACTTCTGACTTGAGAAATAGGCTGCAATATTCTCCAGGTTCTGATGGTTACTGGAGCTAGGAATGGTCATTGCCATCCCAGTCATGATGCTGGACTTCCTATGCAAATCACGGAAATCCTCCAGCTGCTTGATAATATAATTGTACTTTTGAGCCGCCAGATTTGGATAAGTTGGACTGGCACTATTCCCATCGACTCCATGGCAGGCAGAGCACACTGCGACCGCAGTAGCTCCCTTCTGCGCACTACCCTTACTTGGTACGCCATGGTAATCCACCTTGGCATACGCGGCAGAAATTGAGAAGAGGATTGAAATTAGCAGGAAAATGATTGTTTTTCTGGCGGTCATGGTTGGGACTCGCGTCAATAAGGTTGATGGGCTAGACCTACGACTAATTCTTGCTACTTAGGTCACCAGATATCTGGTGTCCAGTTTTTGAAGGTCCCTGCCTTATCGGTCTCGCCAATGCGTACTTTGCTCTTGGTCAGCCAATAATAGGGAGGTATGGGGATATTCAATGGCGCAGGTGACCCCTCAAGTACACGAGCCGAGAAATCATACATTGACCCGTGGCAGGCACAGTGAAAACCGCCAGGCCACCAAGGCGTTACCGTATGTGGCGCCGGGCGGTAATCGGGTATGCACTGCATATGGGTACAAAGCGCTACGGCTATGAATATATCAGGTCGCAAAGCCCGATAATAGCCGTTTGCATAAGCCTTAGTGGGCTGCTGATTCTGCAAGCTCTTGGGATCCTTCAGCCTTTTTACCAGGGACGGCTCAACAAGTGTTTTAAGCATCCACTCTTCACGCATAAGAACCCAAACCGGCTTCTTTTTCCACTCGACCATGATCAACTGTCCTGGTTCGAGCTTACTAACGTCCACATCAATGGGCGCCCCGAGAGCCTCCACGGCCTTACCAGGATTCATATTGTCAATCAATATGTCGGCGAACAAGCCAACCGCTCCGGCGCCAAGCACCCCGGCCGCAGAAATTAGGAAATTTCGCCGATCAGGCTTCATCTCCGCAATCGGCCTAATGGATTCCATCACCACGGGTTCCATATTTTCCGAACTGTTTGCGTCATTTGTCATGGTTCTTGCCCTGTTACAACTTTTATGGACCGATAAGTTCAAGGTTAGCATATTGCTGGCTAGTTGGATTTGATGTCGATCAGTTTTTTCGTTTCCGCGACATTCTGCCTGCTTCCCAGAGGAACTCGGTGTCGGCAGGTTCCCGTCTTTAGCCAGCTGGGGACTGCTAACTATAGCTCCTGCCGATCACTAAATCTTGGCCAAATCTTCTTCTCATGTTGATGCTGGCTTATCATATCGCCTGCTCGGGACCCGCTTCCCATTACCGGATTTCCTCCAACCATGACCCACACGCAATCTATCCCAAGCTTCGCACAACTACTCGAATACACCCCCCACACTGATCTCCTCAAAGGTCGCATCATCCTGATCACCGGGGCAGCAGACGGGATTGGCCGTGCCGTCTCGATGACTTACGCCCGCCATGGTGCGCAACTGGTGCTACTCGACTGGAACCGCAAAGCTCTCGAAGACCTCTACGACGAAATCGTCAACGCTGGTGGGCAAGAACCGAGCTTGTGTCCTGTTGACCTCTCAGGCATCACCATCGACGGCCTGCGTGACATCACCCGACATATCGCCGACACCTTCGGCGTACTGGATGGGCTGCTCAACAACGCATCCTGGATCGGAGTTCTCACTCCATTCGAACATTACGAGCCCAAGGTCTGGGCCAAGGTGATGAACATCAACCTGGCTGCGCCCTTTTTCTTGACTCAATGGTGCATGCCGTTGTTGCGCAAAGCCAAGGATCCTGCTATCGGGTTCTCCTTGCACGATACCAGCCGTGCTTTCTGGGGAGGCTTCGCCATGGCCAAAGCAGGACAGGAGGCGCAGTTGCATGTTCTAGCCAATGAATACCATCTTCAGAGCTCTCAGCCGATGCGCATTTTTGGCGTCGACACCGGCCCGGTCATGACCACGGGCCGCAGGCAGAACTATCCCGGTGAAGCCATTGATGCCCATCCCTATCCCGACACCGTGGTAGGCCCGTATCTCTATGCCATGGGACCCGAGGCCAGCGGCCATACTGAATTCATTCTGAGAAACCGGACCTCTGCTGGG
>CAYOLM010000059.1:0-2989 GCA_964404785.1 uncultured Mizugakiibacter sp. | reverse complement strand
AAGTCGGCAGCACACACCAAATCGGCTACGTTGGAGCTGAAGTTGGTGTTGGCAAACTCACCCTCACTCATGCCCAGTCCGGTAAAATCAAAACGTAGAACGGCAATACCCTGTTCGCAAAGAGCCTTGCTGATCCGTGAGGCCGCATGGATATCCTTACCGCAGGTGAAACAGTGGGCAAACAACGCACACGCTCTTGGCGAATCTTCGGGTTGATCAAGTCGGGCAGCCAACAGACTGCCGTCGTGGCCGGTAAACTCGATTTTGCTGACTTCCATTGCACATACCCGTCGCCTGGGGATGACAGTGTGACAGTGTAGGTCACACGTTCACTATTTCTCTCCATACGGAAGCGCAGATCGAAGCTCGGCAAAGTCTTGAATCGCTATGAGGAAAAGGCCCCAATTACCTCCTCTTCTTCGGTATAGACTGAAATTGTGAGCGTCTGGGCGGACGGGTGCGGATCGCCTGGACGGGGCTGGTCAAATCCGCATCGTCTGACAAGATGAGCATCAAGGGGACGGGCATGCGGATTATTAGTATTTTTGCAATCGGATTAGTGCTTGCCGGCATCACCTCACCGGCCCTTGCCACAAACGATATATCACGCTGGAAGCACGAAGCCACGCAGGTCGTCATCCAACGCGACGACTGGGGTATCGCCCATGTCCACGGCAAAACTGACGCCGATGCCGTGTTCGGCATGATCTATGCCCAATGCGAAGACGACTTCAATCGCGTTGAAGCCAATTATCTCACCGCTCTGGGCCGCACTGCCGAGGCGGAAGGCAAACAAGCGATCTGGGCTGATCTCAGGCAGCGCCTATTTATCGACCCGACAGTACTGAAGGCCGACTATGCCCACAGCCCGAACTGGCTCAAGCAACTGATGGATGCCTGGGCAGATGGACTTAATTACTACCTCGCCACCCATCCGAATGTGCATCCAAAAGTGATCGCCCATTACCAACCCTGGATGGCACTTTCTTTCACCGAAGGCAGCATCGGCGGCGACATCGAGCGGGTAAAGCTGAGTCAACTCGAAGCCTTCTATGGCAGGCGCAAGCTGGCTATGACCGACAGCGAGCGCGGCTTAGTGTTCCACGAGCCCAGCGGTTCCAACGGCATTGCCATCGCCCCCTCGGACAGCAAGGACGGTCATGCCTTGCTGCTAATCAACCCTCATGTCAGCTTCTTTTTCCGCTCAGAATTGCAGATGACGAGCGACCAGGGGCTCGATGCCTATGGGGCGGTGACCTGGGGCCAGTTTTTTATCTATCAAGGTTTTAACCGGCATATCGGCTGGATGCACACCTCGACCGGTGTAGACAATGTTGATGAGTTTGCTGAAACCGTCCTCAGCAAGGGTGGTAAATATTATTATCGATACGGTACCCAGGTGCGGCCAATGGGCATCAAGGTCATACGCCTGCGCTATCGCACTGCCGACGGCGGCATGGCAACAAAACGTTTCACCACGTATTACACCCGCCAGGGACCGATCGTTCGCGAGGCGAACGGCAAATGGATCAGCATGGCCTTGATGAACAAGCCGATCGCAGCACTGCAGCAATCCTACCTGCGCACCAAAGCGACTGACTATGCGTCTTACATGAAGATCGCCGAACTGCAGGCGAATTCATCGAATAACACCATCTTTGCCGATAGCAAGGGCGAGATTGCCTTTCTGGTTCCGCAATTCGTTCCAGAGCGTGACAACCGCTTCGACTACACCAAGCCGGTAGACGGTTCCAATCCGGCCACCGACTGGCACGGACTGACCCCACTGAATGACCTGCCCCATGTCCTGAACCCTCCGAATGGCTGGGTCTTCAACACCAACGACTGGCCCTATTCAGCAGCCGGACCTTACAGTCCAAAACAAGCAGACTACCCAAAGTACATGGACACATTTGGTGAAAATCCACGCGGCGTGCACGCCACCGAAATGCTCACCCAGAGGCACTCATTTACGCTTCAATCGCTGCAGGCAGCGGCATTCGACCCCTATCTGCCGGCATTCGCCCACCTCATCCCGGCACTCGTCAAAGCCTATGACGAAACCGCCAACAGTCATCCATTGAAAGCCAAGCTCAACAAGCAGATTGCCCTACTCAACAACTGGAACTACCAATGGTCGGACCATTCACTGGCAACATCTCTGGCAGTGTTCTGGGGCGATACGTTATGGAACCAGACGATTCGCGCTGCTGAGGCTGCACATGTAAATATCTACGACTATATGGCTGATCACACCAGTCCAGCCGAAAAGCTGAAGGCGCTGGCCGAGGCCTCTGGTCGTCTGCAGCGGGATTTCGGTAATTGGCGCATTCCCTGGGGCTGGATCAACCGCTATCAGCGCGTGAACGACGCCATCACCCAACAGCATTTCAGTGACCATCAGCCCAGTATTCCTATTCCCTTCACCTCATCGCGCTGGGGCTCACTCGCCTCGTTCGGGGCACATCGCTATCCAGGCACCCAACGCTACTACGGCACCTCGGGCAACAGCTTCGTGGCAGTGATCGACTTCGGACCGAAAATTCGGGCCTTGGCCATTACTACTGGAGGAGAAAGCGGCCATCCGGGTACGCCACATTTCAATGACGAAGCACTTCGTTACGCGCGCGGGCAATTACGGCCGGTCTATTTCTATGCCTCAGACCTCAAAGGCCATATCGAGCGCAGCTACCATCCCGGGCAATAGCGTAAGGGCCAGGCTATTTCTTCCCATGCCACCTCATTTTGTGCCCTGATCAGGCCTGTTTCCTGCGCAGCATCACCACGCCGCGATACAGAGGCCAACTCAGCAGCAAAATTACCAGGGTGATCACGCTATTGCGGGCATCCGTGAAGGCGACCACGGCCAAGAACGCAACTCCGAGCAGCGCTGCCAGCGCAGTCGTCCACGGATAGCCCCATGCCCGATACGGCCGCGGCAAGTCCGGCTCGCGCCGACGCAAAGCCACCAGCGACGCAAACATCGACA
>CAYOLM010000058.1:0-7399 GCA_964404785.1 uncultured Mizugakiibacter sp. | reverse complement strand
AAGCTATGGCCTACGAATTTCCCTGGAGTCCGGGTATTTTTCGTGATTGTCTGCAAACGGGCTATCACTGCTGGGTACTGGTTGCTGGACGCCGCGTTTGTAGCTATGGCGTGCTATCGGTCGCAGCTGGGGAAGCTCACCTACTCAATCTCTGCGTGGCGCCTGCTGAACAGGGTCTCGGCTTGGGTCGGAGGATGTTGTCGCGCATGCTGGATATTGCTCGTTGGCATGGCACGGACAAGGTTCTTCTTGAGGTGCGTCCCTCCAACCGGCGGGCCGTTCAGTTGTATGAAAAGAATGGGTTTACCCGTATTGGCAAACGTCCACGTTATTACCCGGCCCGTCAAGGACGTGAAGATGCCATGGTGATGGTGTTGCAGCTGCGCCCATCACAGGGGAGAACAGCGTAACCTTAATAAACTCTGGGCCCACTGATTGCGGATCGACGGGGCTGGGCAGTCCGTGTGGGTGGGTCGCTGCAGAACGGTTGCGGATTGAATATTTCTGGTACCGCTCTCATTCACCCAGTCGCTGCGTCTGTTCGTGCAGCACTTCGGCCTGCCGGCTCCATTCTACAAGCCTCTGGCGTTCCTGTTCGACCACCTCGGCCGGTGCGTTGGCGACGAAACGCGGGTTACCGAGTTTACCCCGACACTTGCCGATTTCCTGCTCGATACGGTGGATTTCCTTCCGTAACCGGGCTTGCTCGGCAGCGATGTCAATCAGGCCTTCAATAGGAAGGTGGGCCTTGGCCCCGAGCAACGGCGTGGCGGCTGAAGGCGGCGGAGTGGTATTTTCCGGAAGTATCTCGATACATTCGATGCGACACAGTGCCCGTAGCATGCTCTGGATCGCGGCGAACCGTTCCGGGTTATCCATCCGGCCTTCAATCAGCAATGGTACAGGACGTCCGGGAGCGATACTCAGCTCACTGCGCAGACTGCGGACCCGGGTCACGGCTTCGATCAAGGTGTTGATCTCGGCAACGGCCGCTGGTTCCGTCTGTAGGTCGGCTTTGCCGCTGCCAGCAGCAGGGAGGCTCGCTGGCTGGCCCGAATCGGGGTAGCTCCGTTCCAAGATACTGCCCTGCTGCAATCCGAGTCGCGGTGCGACTTCATGCCAGATTTCTTCGGTGATGAAGGGAATAAGCGGATGCAGCGCGCGCAGAATACCTTCGAGGACGGCCAGCAGGGTGTGCCGGGTTGACGTCGCGGCGGCTGCGTCGCTGCCATTCAATGCCAGCTTGGCCAGTTCCACGAACCAGTCGCAGTAGTCGTTCCAGACGAACTGGTACAGGTCCTGGGCCAGCAAGTCGAAGCGGTAGTTCAAAAAGTTTCCAGCAACCCTCTGCATCGTGTCCCGGAAGCGGGTGTCAATCCATCTCTCGGCGGCGGTGTGCAGAACCGGCTCATCATGGGGGGTGAATCCCTCAGTATTCATCAGCACGAAGCGCGCGGCGTTCCATAACTTGTTGCAGAAGTGTTTGTAGCCTTCGGCACGTTTGAGATCGAAGTTGATGGTGCGACCGTAGGTGGCCAGGGCAGCAAAGGTGAAGCGCATGGCATCGGTACCGACCGCCTGGATACCATCGGGATAGTCTTTGCGGATGCGCTTTTCGACCTTCTTGCGAGCCTGTGGAATCAGTAGCGAGGCGGTGGACTTTTTTACCAGTGTTTCGAGATCGATGCCGTCGATCAGGTCCAGTGGGTCCAGCGTGTTGCCCTTGGACTTGGACATCTTCTGACCTTCGGCATCACGCACGATGGCGTTGATGTAGACCTCGTGAAAAGGCACCTTACCGGTGAAATACCGCGTCGCCATGACCATTCTGGCGACCCAGAAAAAGATGATGTCGAAGCCGGTGACCAGCACTGCACTGGGTAGAAAGGCCTGATCCTCACGCCAGTCGGCGACGCTTCGGTCAGCGATGACCACCGGACTGCTATCGTTGGGCCATCCCATGGTCGAGAACGGCCACAGTGCCGAGGAGAACCAGGTGTCCAGCACATCCTCATCCTGGCGCAGTGGACCATTCGGCAGGACAGGGGCGTTGGCGATGGCATCGGCCTCGTCTTCGCCTACAAAGATCCGCCCGTCATTGTCATACCAGGCCGGAATGCGGTGGCCCCACCACAGCTGCCGGCTGATACACCAGTCCTGGATATTTTCCAGCCACTGGGTGTAGGTGTTGCTCCAGCTCTCGGGCACAAACTTGATGGCTCCGGAGGTCACGGCCTCAAGTGCCGGTTCGGTGATCCGTTCGTGGCCACCCGGCGAGCCGACGGGCTGGGCCCGGCCTTCGGGCAGGGTGGTACTGGTGAGGTCGACAAACCACTGATCAGTCAGCATCGGTTCGATGACCGCCTCGGAGCGCTGACTGATCGGCACTTGCAGGGTGTGTGGTTGGGTCTCGACCAGGAGCCCTTCGCTGTCGAGCTGCTCGAGAATCTGCTTACGGGCCTCGAAGCGGTCGAGGCCGTGATATTTTTCAGGGATGCCAATGTCGGTGGTGTTGCTCAGCACCGCAACGGCACCGGTAGCATTCTCGGCTAGGTGGTCGATGACTCGGGCATCCAGGGTGAAGACATTGATCAGCGGTAGCTGGTGGCGCTGGCCGATAGCGTAATCGTTGAAGTCATGGGCGGGAGTGATCTTCACGCAGCCGGTGCCGAAATCGCGCTCGACATAGTGGTCGGCAATGATCGGGATGGCGCGCCCGGTGATGGGTAGACGTAGGGTCTTGCCGACCAGGTGAGCATAGCGCTCATCCTCAGGGTGCACCGCTACGGCGACGTCACCGAGCAAGGTCTCGGGACGGGTGGTGGCCACGGTAAGACCATGCTCGCCGTTGGGGCCGCGCAGGGCTGCATCGGTGAACGGGTAGAAAATCGACCACAGGTGGCCCTGGCGTTCCTCACTGTTGACCTCGAGGTCGGATACGGCCGTCTGCAGCACCGGATCCCAATGCACCAGGCGCTTGCCACGATAGATCAGGCCGGCGCGGTACCAGTCGATGAAGACCTTGCGTACTGCAGTCGACAGGCCCTGGTCCATGGTGAAGCGTTCTCGCGAGCCGTCGATACTGGCGCCGATCCGGCGCGTCTGGTTGCTGATGGTCGAGCCGGACTGTTCCTTCCATTGCCAGACCCGCTCGATAAAAGCTTCGCGGCCGAGCTGGTGACGGGTGGTGTTCTCGGCGGCGAGCTGGTTTTCGACCATCTTCTGGGTAGCGATGCCGGCATGATCGCTGCCGCCCTGCCACAGGGTCTTGCGACCGGACATGCGGGCGTGACGGATCAGTGCATCCATGATGGTCTGCTGGAAAGCATGACCCATGTGCAGGGTGCCGGTGACGTTGGGTGGTGGCAGCAAAATGCAGTAGGGCGTGCCACTCTTGGGGGGCTGAAAGTATCCTCGATCTTCCCAAAAGATGTACCACTTCGATTCGATCTGGGCGGGTTCGAAACTCTTGTCCATGGGCATGATTAGATTGGGTACCGGGGTTGTGGTGTGATGAGAAAGTAGGTCAGGATCCGATGGTCCGGGTTCGGCAGATAGGATCCAAGCTAGTCGGCGTGGTGCTACCAGGAGCGTTGTGGGTAGTCACTGATCAGTCAAGTTGGCGAATGTGCCGTCCCTGTGAATGAACCGCATCCACCAGTGCAGCGACATGCTCCAGGTCGATATTTGGAGTTATGCCGTGGCCGAGATTGAAGACGTGGCCGGGGTGCGGGCCGAAAGCATCAATGATCGCTGTGACTTCCTGACGGATCGCTGTGGGGCTGGCCTGTAGCGTGGCTGGATCAAGATTGCCTTGCAGTGCCACACGCTTCCCAACCCGCCGCCGGGCATCGCCTATGTCGATCGTCCAGTCCAGGCCGAGTGCTGCGCAGCCACTATCCGCCAGGCCTTCCAGGTGGGCGCCCGCACCCTTGGAGAATAGAATAAGTGGAATATCTGCAGTGAGTGGATTATGGCGCAATGCTTTGGCAATCTGTTGCAGATAGTATTGCGAAAATTCCCGAAACGCTGACGGTGCTAGCAGTCCACCCCAGGTATCAAACACCATCAGCGCCTGGGCTCCGGCCGCAACCTGGGCAGTCAGATAGGTGATCACGGCCCGGGTGTTCACATCCAGCAGGTGATGGGTGAGGGCCGGTTGCTCCAGGCTCAGAGCCTTGAGGCGGGCAAAATCGCGGGAGCCCTGACCTTCGACCATATAGCAAGCCAGGGTCCAGGGGCTGCCGGAAAAGCCGATTAGTGGCACTTTGCCGTCCAGTTCGCGGCGGGCCAGGCGTACGGCATCGGTAACGTAGCGAAGCTCACTTTCCGGATCGGGTACTGCGAGGGCCTTGATGGCCTTGGCAGTGCGCAGCGGATGATTAAACTTTGGACCTTCACCTTCGACAAAATACAGACCCAGACCCATGGCATCGGGGATGGTGAGGATATCGGAGAACACGATGGCGGCATCCAGATCGAAACGCTTGACCGGTTGCAGGGTCACTTCACAAGCCAGTTCGGGGGTCTTGGCCAGGGCCAGAAAGCTGCCAGCACGCTTGCGGGTGGCCCGGTATTCAGGGAGGTAACGCCCCGCTTGACGCATGATCCATACGGGGGTTGTATCGGTCGGTTGGCGCCGCAGGGCGCGCAGAAAACGGTCGTTGTTGGGTTGATTAGCCATATGGATTCTCCATGCCCTTGGCAAACATCACTTGGTAACCACGCTTGATCTGTGTATCACGGGCTCGTTCGAAAGCGGCCAGGGCTTGGTCGCGCTCAAGAAAAACTTCGCGGCGCCCGGTGCCTCGTTGCCCCTGAGCGCCCCATTCGCGCAGCAGGATCCAGCCGCCGAAGAGATCCTGCTCCAGTACCAGCTGGTAATAGTGCGGGTTAACGCCGGGTTCGGGTGGGGTTTGCAGATACAGGCGCATGGCTAGAAATAGTTCGGTCAGGAAATGGCAAAACGTCTATTGTAAACGCACTCGGAGCCTGTCGGGCTTGGAGGGTCGTAGCGAGGCGGATGGAAAATCGAGGATAGTTTTTTGATCTTTTGAGGCGAATAGTAGTTCTATTTAACGATAAAGAGCGAAAAGATGGACTGATTTTCTACTGCCGTAGTAGATTCTTCCCAAGTCCGACGGGCTCCTAGTGACCGGAATTCATGGCCGCTCACTCAGGATTTGTAAAATGGCAGCGGGCTCGACGTCCGCTACGATCGCCGCCTGTCCCACGCCGTGCCATAAAATCAGGTGCAATTTGCCACGCTGGTTCTTTTTGTCCAGGCGCATGTGCTGGAGCAGCGTTTCTGCTTCAAGTCCTGGTGGTGGCTGTAGGGGCAGATGCAATGCCGCCAGGAGCCTGCCCAGGCGTTGTTCATCCTCAAGCTGGGCCAAGCCCAGTCGGGTTGATAGTCGGGCCGCCTGCAGCATGCCGATGGCTACGGCTTCACCATGCAACAAATGACCGTAACCACTGGCGGTTTCGAGGGCATGAGCGAAGCTGTGGCCAAAATTCAGCAGGGCTCGCTGGCCCAGTTCAGTGGGGTCTTGCGCGACGATTGCGGCTTTGAAGTGACAGCTGCGGGCAATGGCTTCAGTAAGTACTTGCGGGTCGCGTACCCGCAAGGCCGGGCTGTGCTTGGCCAGCCAATCCATGAAGTCGGCGGCAAATATGGCCCCATATTTCACGACTTCGGCCAGCCCGGCCCGATATTCACGTTCGGGCAGAGTGGCCAGTGTATCGGTGTCAATTACCACCCCACACGGTTGATGAAATGCGCCCACCAGATTTTTTCCCGAGGGCAGATTGACGCCTGTCTTGCCACCCACTGAGGCATCTACCATGGCTAACAGAGTGGTAGGGATGGGTAGAAAATCGATGCCGCGCATCCAACTGGCTGCTGCAAACCCGGACAGGTCGCCGATGACTCCGCCGCCCAGGGCGATCACACAAGCATCACGGTTGGCACCCAGTGCCGATAAGGCTGCGTATACCTGTTGCACATTGGCCAGGGTCTTGGCGGGTTCACCCGCTGGCAGGGTCAGCATGGACCAGTGCAGCCCATCCAGGCCGGCATGCAGGCGCTGGGCATAGAGTGGGGCGACATTCGTATCGCTGACCAGCAGAACATGCACACCGCGAAGATGGTCACGCCACAAGGCGGTGTGGTCGAGTAGCCCGGCTCCGATGTGTATAGGGTAGCTGTGTTGCTCAAGAGCGACATCAATACGCAGGGGGGTGTTCACGTAACAGGTTCCTCGCCGGGAAGTAGCCAGTGTCGTGCAAGCAGCGCTACAGCGCGAGTCTCGGTCTCACCGGGTGAATCGGAACCAGCTCGTAACGTACAGTTGGCCAGCCGCTGGTAAATTGGCTTGCGCTGTCGGGATAGGGTCTGTAGTTGCTCCATGGGGGCCACACCATCCAGCAGGGGTCGTTGGGTATCTCCGAGCAGGCGTTGCAATTGGGTACTGATGTCGATCTCCAAGTACAACACGAATCCGCGCGTAGTTAGCCACTTTCGATTAGCTTCGGCCAGCACCGTACCGCCGCCGGTCGCCATGACTATGCCGGAGTTCTGGCTGCTGCGTTCGAGTGCGGTCGCTTCGAGCTGTCGAAAGCCCGGTTCTCCTTGTTGGGAGAAAATGTCCCGGATTGAAAGGCCAGCAGTGGTGCTGATGGATGCGTCCAAGTCAATGAACCTCAATCCATAACGACAGGCCAGGCGTTTTCCCAGTACGCTCTTGCCGGCCCCCATGGAACCTATCAAAAATAGATTATTGGAAGGATTCATATGCCAGGCGGATTTTTGAACAAAGTAGGTCAGTAAGTATGAGGATAGCGTCAACCGGGATAGGTGTCGGGGCGTGGCATCTTAGTACCCGGAGCTTGCACAGCTTGTAACACTTGGCCACAATCAAGGCTCAACGCCGGGTTTCCGGGCTGGAGGATTGCATGATCGTTGTGATAGCGGTTGAGGAAGGGGGAATAGATCAAGGCTGTACGCAGTCTTTTCTGCTGCCGCTTTATTCCATAATCTCAATGCCAGCCATGACCCGGAAAGGTTCCCAAGTATGAATGAGCATCGTTGGGTGGTTGGTGCTCTCGAGGACGATCCCGAACAGGCCGGATTGCTACAATTGTGGCTGGAAAAGGCGGGATATGAGACCCTGTTGTTTACCAACGCTACCGAGTTTCGGCGTCGCTTGGGTAGTGAGTCTATTGATCTGCTGCTTCTCGACTGGATGCTTCCGGCAACCAGCGGTCTCGAAGTTCTGGAATGGGTACGGGGTGGGGCCAATCCTGGTCTGCCCGTCATTTTCCTTACCGCTCGATCATCGCAGGCCGACATTGTTCGTGGCCTGGAAGCCGGGGCTGATGACTATGTAGTCAAACCACC
>CAYOLM010000057.1:1869-7564 GCA_964404785.1 uncultured Mizugakiibacter sp. | reverse complement strand
GGTCAATATTGGCGTTGCTGTCGCCATGGCCACCGGCGTAGCGGGCTGAATGGATACCCGGCGCGCCGTTGAGCACATCGACGCACAGTCCGGAGTCGTCGGCCAAGGCGGGCAAGCCGCTGTGGCGGGCGGCGTGACGGGCCTTGAGTAAGGCGTTTTCAACAAAACTGAGCCCGGTTTCTGCGGCAGGCTCGATGCCCCGCGCTGATTGCAGCACGAATTGCCAGTCGAGCGGCGCGGCCAGCGCCTCAAACTCGGCCAGTTTGCCCGGATTGCCCGTGGCTAGAAGTAATGGTTTTGACATCGTTCGATTGCCCCGCGGTAATTCAATCGTCCTGCAGGCAAGCCCGCTGCAGTTCGATCAGCCTGCCAATGCCATGGTTGGCCAGGTCGAGCAGACGGTCGAGTTCTTCACGACGGAAGGCATGGCCCTCAGCGGTTCCCTGGATTTCGATGATGCCACCGCCGTCGTTCATCACCACGTTCATATCGGTGTCGCAGTTGGAGTCTTCGGCATAGTCCAGATCGAGTACCGGCTGACCCTGATAAATGCCTACCGATACCGCGGCCACGGCACCGTGCAGAGGATCGCGACGCAGCAGATTTCGTTGCCGTAGTACAGCAATGGCATCGACCAGGGCAACGTAGGCTCCGGTGATGGCGGCGGTACGGGTGCCGCCGTCAGCCTGTAGTACGTCGCAGTCCAGGGTGATGGTGCGCTCGCCCAGAGCCACACGATCAATGCAGGCGCGCAGGGAGCGGCCAATCAGGCGTTGGATTTCCAGGGTGCGGCCACCCTGCCGACCTCGTGAGGCCTCGCGCTGGGTGCGGGTTCCCGTTGCTCGCGGCAACATGCCATACTCGGCAGTAACCCAGCCTTCCCCTTTACCACGCAGAAAGCCAGGGACGCGTTCTTCCACGCTGGCAGTACAGAGTACCCGGGTAGCTCCGCAGGAAATCAGGACGGAACCTTCGGCATGGTGGGTGAAGTGCCGTTGCAGGTGAATGTCGCGCAAAGCATCGGTGTTGCGCCCACTGGGTCGTACGAAATCGGTCATGAGAATTTTCTTGGGAAATACGGGCCGACAAGTTTATCATTGTAGTTTCGCCGGTTTGCCTGAGAGGATATCTGATGGCCCGTAGCATGACCGCCTTTGGCCAAGCTGAAACCGAGTCGCCACTCGGACGTCTGCAGTGCGAGTTACGCAGTGTCAATCATCGTTTTCTTGAAATCTCCTTGCGTTTACCCGAGGAATTACGCGGTTACGAGGGTCTGTTCCGCGAGCAGATTAGCCGTCGGGTGGCTCGTGGCAAGCTGGATCTGGTTTTGAGGGTGCACAGCACCACGTTGGATGGTGCCCTGCAACTGAATAGCGACTATATCAAGCAGTTGTCTACAACTTCACTGCATCTTTCCGCTCGGTTTCCTGAATTGGTGGTGAGTTTTACCGATTTGTTGCGGATGCCAGGAGTGATCGAACCGGCGCAGGTCGATGCCGAACAGGTACGTAGCGCCTTGCAGACGGTACTCGGGCAGGCGCTGGATGGCCTGGTTTCGACCCGGGAACGCGAAGGCGCCGCGCTCCTTAGGACGATTCATGAGCGTCTGCAGGGAATTAGCGGCCAGGTAGCGGCGATACGCACCTTGATGCCGACGATTCGCGATACCCAGCGGCAGCGTGTGGATACTCTGCTCACGGAACTGAAGCAGGTGACGGATCCGGCACGGATCGAAAAAGAGCTGGTTTCCCAGCTGCTGCGTATGGATGTTGACGAGGAGCTCGACCGCCTGGACACTCATGTGGAAGAGGCCAAACGGGTTCTTGGCCTCGATACCGCGGTGGGCCGCCGTCTTGATTTTCTGCTGCAGGAATTCAACCGCGAGGCCAATACCCTGGGTTCAAAATCCCTGGATGCTCGTACCAGTGCAGTCTGTGTGGAGTTGAAGGTGCTGATTGAACAAATTCGTGAACAGGTGCAGAACCTCGAATGAACGTTGAGGTTGCTATGACCGGTACGCGCGGTACCTTGTTTGTGGTGGCGGCTCCTTCTGGTGCGGGTAAGTCGACGCTGGTCAATACCTTGCTGAAACAAGAACCCGGGGTACGGCTGTCCATTTCGCATACGACTCGCAAGCCCCGTCCTGCAGAAAGTGAAGGGCATCATTATCACTTTATTGATCGCAGCCAATTTGAGCAGCAGGTGGCGGCAGGAGAGTTTCTGGAACATGCCGAAGTGCATGGCAATCTGTACGGCACCTCCCGTGTAGTCGTCGAGCAGGTACTCGCCGCGGGTCACGATCTGGTTCTGGAGATCGACTGGCAGGGGGCACGGCAGATCCGCACTCTGATGTTCTGCGTGGGAATATTTATCTTGCCGCCTTCACGGCACGAGCTTGAGCGCCGGTTGCGGGTACGGGGTGCCGATAGCGAAGCAGTGATTGAACGCCGTATGCACAATTCACGTGAGGAGATCCGCCATGCCGAGGAGTTTGACTATCTACTCGTCAATGACCGTTTCGAAGAGGCGGTGGAAAACCTGCGCTCGATCGTGCATGCAGTACGCCTGCAACGGGTGCAGGTACTACCCAGTTTGCAGACGCTGTTGCATTCCCTGTTAAAGGGCGGCTGAATAGCCGACTGGTATCCAACGCCCATCCCCGCTACCTTGCCTGCCATGTCCGAACTCCACACCCCTCTTTCTGCGGATCAATCGCCCATGGTGCGCGTGGTCGAGCTGAGCAGCGAATTGAGTGGCAAGAAGATTTTCGAGCGAATCAGTCTGGAGATCCCACGCGGCAAAATTACTGCAGTGATGGGGCCAAGTGGAACCGGTAAGACCACCTTGCTGAGACATATAACCGGTCAGTTACACGGGGTGAGCGGCAAGGTTTGGGTTGATGGCTTGGATGTCGCTGCACTTGAGCGCAAGCAACTGTATGCCCTGCGCAAACGGATTGGTTTCCTATTTCAGAATTCTGCCCTACTGACCGATTACGACGTATTTGAGAATGTCGCCTTTCCCTTGCGGCAGCACACCCACTTGCCAGAAGTATTGATCCGTAACCTGGTACTACTGAAGCTGCAGGCGGTAGGCTTGCGCGGTGCGGCCCGGCTGATGCCTAGCGAATTGTCTGGAGGCATGGCCCGGCGGGTGGCGTTAGCCCGAGCGATCGTTTTCGACCCCAGTCTTATTCTCTACGACGAACCCTTTGTGGGGCTTGATCCCATCGCCCTGAACCAGGTGCTCAAACTGATCCGTACCCTCAACCGGGAATTGGGTATTACTTCGGTCTTGGTGGCGCATGAATTTGCAGCCGTATGTCAGGTTGCGGATTGGGTTCATCTGATTGCCGAAGGTCGTTGTGTGGCTAGTGGTACCCCGGAGCAATTGGCGCATACTGATTCGCCTTGGGCCGCGCAGTTCTTTGGTGGCAAGATTGACGGGCCGGTACCATTTCAGTACCCGGCCTCGGCGCTGGATGAAGCGCTGGGCTTTGTGGGGTTGTCTTCATGAAGCGTCGGCATGCCCGGTCTGCAATCATCGATGCCTGTTACGAGATTGGTGCCACCGGCTGGTTCCTTGTCGTGCTTCTGGCGGCCATACCGCGTAGCCTGCGTTATCTGCGCGAAACTATCCGGCAAATCTGGTTTGTTGGGGCCAAAAGTCTGATTATCATCATGATCAGTGGCCTGTTTGTGGGCATGGTGTTGTCGCTGCAGTTGTACTACACCCTATCGATTTTCGGCGGCACTTCCGCGCTGGGTACGGTGGTGGCGCTGTCGTTGTTCCGTGAATTGGGCCCGGTGGTCACGGGTCTGCTTTTTGCCGGCCGCGCCGGCACCTCGATTACCGCAGAAATTGGCTTGATGCGAGCCACCGATCAGCTGTCGGCGATGGAACTTATGGCGGTTGACCCGATTGCCTTTGTGGCTACGCCCAGGTTTCTTGCCGGTTTGATCGCCATGCCTTTGCTGGTGGCCGTGTTCAATATGATGGGGTTGTTTGGCGGGCATCTGGTCGGAGTCAACTGGCTGGGTATCGACAACGGTACCTTCTGGTCCAATATGACCAGTAACGTCAATGTGTGGACGGACGTAATCAATGGCGAATGGAAGGCTTTTGTGTTTGGTGCAGCGATTAGCCTGATCGCGGTATTTCAGGGGTATAACGCCCCCCCGACCAGCGAGGGCGTGGCCAATGCCACCACCCGTACGGTCGTTTGGGCATCCATCGTCATATTGGCGCTGGATTTTGTGATGACTGCATTTCTGATGTGAAAGGACATTTCCCGTGAACCCACGTCGATCCTATGCTGCTGGTACCGGGCTATTTATCCTGCTCGGCTTTGTGACGCTGGCCTACCTGGCCACTCAGACGACCTCCTTGGTCAATTATCAGGGCGGTCCGACTTATCAGATTACTGCCGAATTTATCAATGTCGGCGGACTCAAAGATCGCGCCCCGGTAAAGTTGGCAGGGGTGCGGGTGGGTACGGTGAGCTCGATTGTTCTCGATCAGCGCAGCATGGAGGCCAAGGTCAGCATGACGATCAGTAAGCGTTACAACGAGATCCCTGAGGATTCGTTTGCCAAGATCATGACCAGTGGGCTGCTGGGCGACCAGTTTGTTTCCATTTCTCCTGGGGGTTCTCGCGAGGTTCTGAAGAACAATTCCCAGATCATCAATACCCAGTCAGCACTGCAGCTTGAGGATTTGATCGGCAAATTTCTCACCAGTAGTGGTTCGAGCAAAAGCGGCGGCTGAGTCTGCCAACAGGAGCCTTGAGATGCGCATTTCCGTTGCACTTTTCAGTTTGACCGTTTTCAGTGTGGTGATGATGGCCGCTTCACCTGCCCGGGCGGCCACCCAAGATTCGCAGTCATCTGCGGCCGGTAAACCGACGCCAGCTACGCTGGCAACGCCAGATCAGATCGTGCAACAGATCTCTAACGAGCTGGGCGTAGCCATCAAGGATCACCGTGAGGAATATAAAAAAGACCGGAGCAAGCTGGTTGCCCTTGTCAACCGGGTACTGTTGCCACATTTTGATGAATCCTACTCATCCATTCTGGTTCTGGGGCGTTACGCTCGTACCGCTACACCGGCACAGATCTATGCCTTTCAGAAGGCGTTCTACAAGGCATTGTTGGATCGCTATGCGGCCGGTTTGCTTCATTATCGTATGGGTAGAGTGACGGTATTGCCCGCCAGAACGCCCCCCGAGGGACGTCGGGCGCTGGTCAGAACCACGGTAAAACTCGATGATGGCAAACAGATTTCGGTGATTTTTGTGTTTCACCGGGATACCACAGGTCAGTGGAAAGCCTATGATGTGGTGATCGAGGGCATTTCCTATGTGGCCAGTTACCGCAGTCAGGTGGGTGAGGAAATCCGCCATATTGGCTTGAATGGACTGCTCAAGCGCTTGCAGACTGAAGGTGGTTCGGTGATCAATAAATTGAAAAAGTCGAGCGGTCACGGCAAGTGAGCGAAGCCGCGTTTTCCATCCATCGTTCGCAACCAGAGGTACTCGAGCTCAGCGGGGTATTAGATTTTGCCACGGTAGGTAACGCTTATTCCGAAGTGCACCGGATGCTTATCAATGCGCAAGCTATCACGGCACTGAATCTGGCCGGTTTGCGTTCCACGGACAGTGCGGGTCTGGCCTGCCTGTTGGCCTGGCGGGCCGAGG
>CAYOLM010000057.1:0-1769 GCA_964404785.1 uncultured Mizugakiibacter sp. | reverse complement strand
GGCTGAACAAGGTAAACCCCAATGTGGCGAGGAGTGCTTGGAGATCCTAGAACCCTGCCGGAACCGGAACGCTGCTGGCAGTAGCCGGTACGGTGCTGCTCGACGGAGTGGCCGGGTTAGCACGCGGCGGGGCTTTTGCTGCATTCTTTAGTGGTTTCGGTACGCTGGTTTTACCGGGGCCGCCCTTGGCACGGTGCTGTTTTTGCCAAGCCTGTTGTCGAGCCAGAATTGCCTCTACATCTACCGGGCTATTACCTGGCCCCAGGCCCTGCTGATCTTCAATCAGACTGCTCGGCGGGTTGCCATGATAAATCAGGAAATTACGGCGCTGCAGATAGGCGTCGCGCATCAGGATATAGGGGTCATACGCCGAGCTTAGGAATGCATCCGCATCCATATAACTGGCTCGTAACTGGATGTAATACAACACCAGTGGCAGGTACTCGGCGCCGTAGTTGAGACGATTAGCGCGAATCCAGTAGCTCATCGGATTTAGAAAGTAGGTATCCACCGGATAGGCCCATACATCGCGTAGCGAGCTGGGTCCCAGGATGGGTAGAACCATATATGGCCCTTGGGGAACGCCCCAGTGGGCTAGGGTGACGCCGAAATCGGTTTGATCCAGATTCAGACCCAACTCGCTGGCAGGATCGAAGATCCCCGCCAGGCCTATAGTTGTATTCACCACCAGGCGACCGGTGTTCTTGGCCGCACCTTCGAGTTGGACTTGCATCAAATCATTGACAATACTGATAGGTAAACGAATATTGCTATAAAAATTACTGATCATCAGCCGAGTATTTGCGGTGGTGACCTTGAGGTAAGTTTTGGAGATGGGCTTGCCCACATAGGTATCCACTTTCTCATTGAAAGTGAAAATTTTGCGGTTCATTGCTTGCCATGGATCTTCTTGTCGGGCGGGCTGAACCGCGCAGCCTAGCAGTAAAAACAGCGTACAGCCGGTTAGTAAAGCGCGCATGATGTTTTTAGAAGAAGGCATAAAATAGAATACAGAACGCATGGGTTCAGCATTATATCCCAGCAAACCGATGCCCAGGTAACGCTGCAGGTATGATTTTCCTGGTAGCGCGAGCATAGCTGGACAGGGTACACTAGCTATCCCTGCAACTAACTGAACAAACGTAGGTTTTTTATGGCACGCATTACAGTCGAAGATTGCCTCCATGAGGTCGACAACCGTTTTGAATTAGTGTTGCTAGCCACCAAGCGAGCGCGGCAGATCGCCATGGGTATGGAACCCCGGGTCGATCCGAATCATGACAAACCCACGGTGATCGCGTTGCGTGAGATTGCCGAAAAGCTTATTGACGAAGCGACGATTGACGAGATCGATCGAATCGAGAGCGAACGCGCCGAACGTGAAGCCCTGGATTGGGCGGCTGCCGAGGTCGCCGCCGAAGACGACCTGGGTAAGAGCGGAGAGGCCTGATGTGTCCGGTCGTCGGCACGGTTTAAAGAACCGGCCTGGCCGGGCGGCAAGCACCTCATCGGGGCATGGAGATCCACCCTACCCCGGTACCATGGCAGATTGTGAAGTAACGGGTTCTATCCGCGATCTGCTCGACAAGCTACCAGCCGATATTCCACCTGAGCAAATTCAGCGCGTGCTGGCCGCTTTCCAGTGCGGATCCAAGGCGCATGCCGGCCAGACGCGACTTAGTGGCGAACCCTATATCACCCACCCGGTTGCGGTAGCGAGCATCCTTGCTGATTTTCATATGGATGGCGATACCATCGTGGCCGCCATT
>CAYOLM010000056.1:0-7598 GCA_964404785.1 uncultured Mizugakiibacter sp. | reverse complement strand
GGAATATCGTCTATCAGCCACTGGGTTTCGTGCTGTTTTTTGTCGCCAGCCTGGCCGTAGCTTTTCTACCACCCTTCGACCTACCCACTGCCGGGGGCGAACTGGCAGGGGGTGTGGAAGCCGAATATACCGGTTCACGTCTGGCCGTATTCCGGCTGGGACGGATGACACTGGTCATCTCGCTGGCGGCGGCCACCACCGTGTTCTATCTGGGCGGCTGGTTGGGCCCGGTATTACCGCCCTGGGCCTGGAGCGCTGTAAAAATTCTTGCCGTTAGTGCCGCGATGCTGTTGATCGGGCACATACTGCCCCGCATTCGGGAAACGCAACTGCTCGCCTGGTTCTGGAAACTGGGTATCCCGCTGGCTTTACTAAATATCTTTATCGTCGGCGTACTGGTGTTGATATGGCCATGATATCGCTGCATACGTTCTTCATAGCCGGTTTCGGTCTGGCTGCGATTGGCTTTGGCGTCGCGGTTTTCCGTACCTCGTCGATGATGCGTTCGGCACTGGCACTGTTGTTTTCACAGACCGCCCTTGGCGCCATGTTTCTGGCCATGCAGGTGGAGTTCCTGGGAGTTTTGCAGATCATGATGATGGCCACCGAGATGAGCATCATGGCGATCTTCATGGTGATGTTCATGATGGACCCAGGCGGACTTGGAGCCATGGAAATGACTCACCAGAAGCGCTTGTCCATTCTCGCCGGAGTAGTGGGAGCTTTGTTCATAGCCGGTATTGCCCTGTTTACATCCTGGGGGGCGGTCATAGCGGCAGCTCCGCTGGCGGCCCAGCAGACCCATGACCTGGGTATCGAATTGCTCGGCCGATCGATGATCATCTTCGAAACGGCCGGGGTCACCATCCTCACGGCCATGATCGCCGCCACGGCAATAGCACTACCCAGCCTGCAACGGAAGCCGCATCATGAGTCCTGATCTGCTCATCGCCTTGCTTACGGGCGCCGCATTGTTTGGCGTGGGTATCTATGGTGCCTTATCGCAAACCAATCTGGTCATGATCATGATGGGGGTGGAACTGATCCTGGCCGGGGCCTTGGTTAACTTGGTGGCCTTCTGGCGTTTCCTGCACCCGGACAACTACGCCGGTCAGATGTTCGTGCTGATTGTCATGACGGTGATGGCCTTGGAAATGGCCGTCGGCTTTGGGGTAGCCATCGCGCGATTCCGAGCCCGGGGATCAGTGGAGATGGAAGAGGCCCGGGAGTTGCAAGGATGAACTTGCTGGCCCTGGTGGTACTCGCCCCACTCTCGGTGGCGGCCCTGATCCTGATACTACGTCGCGCTTCCGCTGCTTTGGCTTTGCTGGGTGTTGGCCTGGGTCTGACGGCAAGCCTGGCGTTACTTCACCAGGCTTTTAATGGGATCTACCCCACGCTAATTCTACCTGGCCTTCCAGGCATGCCCTTGCGGCTGCTCTCCACTCCTCTGAACGCTCTACTGTCAGCAATGGTTGCGATCGTAGGCAGCTTGGTGCTGGTCTATGCCGTGGGCTATATGCGCAAGGATCCCGAAAAACCCCGCTTTTTCGCCATCATGCTGTTTTTCATTACCGCTATGCAGACTCTGGTCATGGCGGGTGACTGGATACTATTGCTGGTGGCCTGGGAGCTTATCGGGTTGAGCAGCTATTTGCTGATTGGATTCTGGTATCAGCGCCCTGGCGTACGGGCCGCTGCCAGTCGCGCCTTTCTGTATACACGAACGGCTGACCTGGGCCTGTACACGGCGGTATTCATCCTGATCGCCGTGACCGGCAGCAGCCAGATTGCCCGCACTCTACCTACCGGTGGCCATACCGCCCTGATCGTCGGACTGCTGCTGTTGATCGCCGCTATGGGCAAGTCAGCACAGGTTCCCATGCACGACTGGCTGATGCGGGCCATGGCCGGTCCCACCCCGGTCTCAGCCCTGCTGCACTCAGCCACCCTGGTAGCGGCCGGCGCCATCCTGCTAATCCGTACTGCTCCGTTACTACCCCCCGATGCCCTGCTGGTGATCGGCTTAGTGGGTGGCATTACTACGGTTGTCACCGGTCTGATTGCGTTGGGTGAGAGCGACCTCAAGCGCCTGCTGGCCGCTTCGACCTCCAGTCAGTACGGTCTGATGCTGGTGGCTGTGGGGGCCGGTGTGCCCTTGGCGGCACTGTTCTTGCTAATTGCTCACGCGGCCATCAAGAGCTCACTATTCCTTGGCGCGGGCATCTTTCAGCACAGTCGAGGCTCCACTCTTTTGGATGACTTGCAGGGGGCCGGACGTGATTGTCCCCGTAGCTTTGTCGGCTTCTCTCTGGCCGCTCTGGCCCTGGCGGGCATCCCACCCATGAGCGGCTTCTTCGCCAAGGATGCGGTCATCGCCGCGGCACTGAGTTCGAATCATGTCGTGGTGCTCGGGATCCTCGCCCTGGCCGGTACCGTACTAACCGGAGCCTACATGGCCCGCGCTCTACATATTCTGTGGCATGGCGAACGCCATCAAAAAACCATACCGGGACGGCTCTGGATGGGTAGCGGACTGGCCGGGCTAGTCGCTCTGGCAGCGGGTCTGAGCCTCGCTTTCCCTGCTATCGAAATTCTGCTCGGTCAGCACCTTGACGAGGGCTCTGTGGCACAGATTGCCGGTCTGGCAGCAGCGCTGAGCGGTCTCACCCTGGGCTGGTTTTTTGATGGGCCACGGTTGCTCGGCCCCTTGGCTCCATGGGTGAGACGGAACTTTGCCATCGCAGGAGGTATGGATACGTGGGTTCTGGCCCCCGTGCTGCAGCTGGCCCGAGCCTGCGACCGTCTGGAGCACAAGCTATTTTCGGGAGTGTTCGCAACCGGCCGTTGGGTTCTGAGCGTCGGACATACGGTGCGCATTATCGATGAGCGGATCATAGACGGATTCATTTTCGCCCTGGTGCGCGGAACCCAATCTTTAGGTCAGCAGCTGCGCAAGGTACAAAACGGCTTGATCCATCGTGAATTAGCCGTCACCGCAACCGGCACGGCGCTCATTCTCGCCATTCTTATTCTTGCACTTGTGTCGTATTGACAGGAGATCCCGTAGTGCTTCCCATTGTGTCGATCACGCTGTTCCTACCGCTACTCGGAGCGGTCTTGGTTATGGCCTTACGCAAAACCCCGGTACGGTTTGTGCACGGTATCGGTATTGCCAGCAGCGCCTTGACCCTCGCCGGGGCCGTGTGGATGTGGATCCTGGGCGTGCATCCGGGGGCCTTCTCACAGGTTGAGCAGATCAGCTGGATGCCCTCTATCGGGGCTGCCTACCGGGTAGGTATCGATGGCATCAGTCTGCCGCTGGTGCTACTGACTGCGGTATTGTTTCTGCTGACCTTTATCTTTTCAGCCAAAGTGAAGGAACGTCCCCGCGCCTATGTGGTTCTGATGCTGCTGCTGGAGACCGCATCTATCGGAACTTTCACGTCGCTGGATGCCCTGCTGTTTTATGTTTTCTTCGAAATCTCCCTGGTCTCGATGTATTTCATGATCGCCGGCTGGGGCCATGAAGACCGGCAACGGGCGGCCCTGATGTTTTTCCTCTACACCTTGCTGGGCAGCCTACCGCTATTGCTCGCTATCCTGGGCATGTATCTGGGAAGTGATCCACATACCTTCGACATGCGCGTATGGATCGCCCACCCGGCCTTGCAAGGTACGGCAGCCATGCTGGCGCTGCTGGCGATGCTATTCACCTTCGCCGTAAAGATCCCGATATTTCCCTTGCATACCTGGCTGCCGACCGCCCACGTTGAGGCCCCGGCTGCCGGCAGCGTGATCCTCGCCGGGGTCATGCTCAAATTCGGGGCCTACGGCCTGATTCGATTTGCCTTGGAAATGCTCCCCGCCGCCTTCCGAACGGCAGGGCTGGTGATTCTGGTCTTCGGAGTACTCAGTGCCCTGTATGGAGCCCTCGCCGCGCTGGCGCAAACCGACCTCAAACGTCTGATTGCCTACACCTCAGTCAACCATATGGGCTATGTGGTCATCGGTGTCGCCATTGCCGCACTGGCTAGCAATCCTTCCATACGGGCCTTGGCTCTGGATGGTTCGATTCTACAAATGGTCAGTCACGGCCTGGTCACCGGAGCCCTGTTCTTTATGGTGGGCATGCTCCAGGACCGGGCCCAGACTCGTCAGATAGATGCCTTCGGCGGGCTGCTGAAATATGTACCTCTACTAGGCTGGTCCTTCGTGCTGGCAGCCTTCGCCTCGCTGGGTCTGCCGGGGCTGGCCCATTTCCCGGCCGAGTTCCAGATTTTTCTCGCCACGCTGCGTACAGAACCCATAGCGCTCATCGCCATTCTCGGCATCGTGATTACCGCCGGCCTGTATCTGCGCGCCATTAGCCAGATCTTTCTCGGCGCACCCCGGGAGAAATGGGCGGGCATGGCCGATTTGAATACTCGTGAGGTACTGGTGCTGGTACCCCTTGTGGTGCTGATCATCGTCGTTGGTATCGCCCCCTCCCTGCTGCTGGATACGATTCACCAGACTACCGCAGCCCTGCATTTCTGATGGAAACTTGACTGGAATGAGTCAGATGGCCCACGACTTGTCGTTTATTACCGCGGAGATGATGGTTCTCATCGCCGGTGCCGGAGCACTGGTCTTCGAGATGTTGCGGCGACCCCGAGCAGCACTAATCTTTGCGATGGCTGCTTTGCTGGTTGCTACGGGCCTGAGTTGGCCTTTGCTGGGTCTTGATCTGGGCATCTTCGGCAACACCTTCCGTATCGACACCCTGAGTGTCTGGGCCAAGCTGATCTTGTTGCCAACAACCATCCTGGCCCTGCTGCTGGCACGGGCCGAACTCGCCGGTACCGATCGGGAAGGAACCGTATACAGCCTGCTCTGCTTCACCACCTTTGGAGCACTGGTGCTGGCGGGAAGCGGCGACACCATGTTTTTAGTGCTGGGGGTGCTGCTGTCCTCGCTGGGGGCCTTCGCCCTGGTAGCCTATCCTCGCGATGACGCGGCCACCGAAGCGGCCATGAAATTCTTTGTGTTCGCATCAGTAACCGGTGGGGTGATGATTTTCGGCCTGACCTACTGGTTCGGGGGCACCGGATCCACCTTGCTGACTGATCTGGGGCGCCTCGACAAGACTCCGCTTGCCGCAGCCCTCGGCCTGGTGGCGGTCATCACCGGCCTGGGATACAAAGCGTCTCTGGCCCCCTTCCACTTCTGGGCTCCCGATGCCTACCAAGGTGCGCCGGTATCAATTGCTGCCTATCTTTCCGTGGTACCGAAGATCGGCGCACTCTTTGCCCTGGCCCAGGTGGTTCGTGACCTGCCGACCACTACAGGCTGGCCGCTTGTGATCGCCGCAGTGGCTGTGCTAACCATGACCTGGGGCTACCTGGCGGCGCTGACGCAAGACCATGTCGTCAGGCTGCTCGCCTATTCTTCCATCGCCCAGGCCGGTTATTTCCTGCTTGGCATTGTAGCCATCGGGGCCAGCCCCTTGGCTATTACCTCGCTGGTGGTCTTCGCCGCCGCCTACGCCGCCATGAACCTCGGGGCCTTCGCCATCGTCCAAGGCATTGGCCGCACCATCAAAGACTTTTCAGGCATAGGGCGTACCCGACCCCTCACCGGCATCGCCATGACGATATTTCTCCTGTCCCTGGTTGGCATCCCCCCCCTGGCAGGGTTTGCTGGAAAATTCTTACTATTCGGTGCGGCCATTGACGCCCATTTTACCTGGCTCGCTGTGGTGGCCATTTTCAACAGCGTCGTATCGCTGGCGGTGTACTTGCGCATTATCGTACCCATGTACCGTAGCGGCGAAAGCGCAGACCCCACCCCGGCACCCGCTGGCAGAAACCCGTTTATGATCCGTATCGTATGGCTGGTTGCGCTGGTTGCCACCATTGGGCTGGGACTATCGGCCCAACTGATACTGCATGCCATCAGCTAAATCTGTGAGCCTTGCCTACGACTCAATGACAGTGAAGCTGACACGATCCGATCCGGCCTACCGTCAATCCATCGTCAGCCCATATTACAAAATCATTACAAAATATGACCCAAGTCAAATTAAGGTACCTGCGACCGACAGCCACAGGTACCACTAAGATTAGCTCAGCCAGGCACTTGGCAAATCTTACATACGCTACTTGATTTTGGCCCAGCTAAGTCTAAATTATGGCTAACCATTGGATTATTGGTGTTTTTATATGTAAATTATAGTGATCAGCCTGATATGCAGCGCACTGTATACCCCAGCTTCACCAGTTGATTTAGAAAAAAAATCGACCTTTACCTATCGCTGGAAAACCCTACCATTAGCTTGACCTTAAACCTTGCATCAAGCTTACACTTGGAAAAAATTTATATGAGGAGATGTACGGTGAATACACTTAAAATTCGATTGACCGCGTGGGCTACATGGCCTGTTGTCGGCGTGCTGAGTCTGCTGCTGTTGGGCCTCGCCCCCCAACAAGCTAAGGCAGTGCCTGCTTACGCACAGCAGACCCATATGGCCTGTGCGGCGTGCCATGTCGGCGCCTTCGGCCCCCAACTCACACCGTTCGGACGCCAGTTCAAATTACTTGGCTACAGCCTGAAAATAGGTTCGGGCCTTACCCCGAAAGTTTCATTACGGATCATAGAATCATTTACCCGTACCCAGGCTGCGCAGGCTGGCGGGGCAGCACCCGGCTTCGGCCCCAATAACAACTGGGAGATGCAGACAGCGGCGCTGTATTTTGCGGGTGCCATCAGCGAGCATTCGGGTATGTTTGTCCAGGTCTCCTACTCGGAGAATGGCAAGGTGGTTGGTTGGGATATGGCTGATATCCGTTATGCACGTACGGCTCAGTTCGGCTCGCATACGGCGATCTGGGGCATCACCGTAAACAATAGCCCGACCATGTCAGATATCTACAACTCTGCACCCACCTGGATGTACCCCTACGTGGGAGCTGACCTTGCACCTGAAGCACCTGCGGCACCCGTTCTCATGGGTGGATTCATGAACGGCATCTTGGGGGTAACGGCTTATACCCAGATCGACGGCAAATGGTATGTCGAGGCGGGCGGGTACCGTATCCCATCGCAGGCCTTCCTCAACCGTGTCAATGGCATGGACATGGGACGGCTTAACAGTGTGGCCCCCTACATGCGGGTAGCCTACCAGACCAACCTGAGTGCGCAGAGCAACCTGGAGATCGGCGGCATGTATTTTGCCCCCAACCTGCAACCGATGCGTATGGGCCCTGGCACGGACGATTACCGGGATTACGGTGTCGATGCCAGCTATGAGTGGTTTGGCAACAACTACACGCATAGCTTCACCATGCAAGGCCTGTACGTACACGAAAAACAGACCTTGAACAACTCGGTTGCGGTGGGTAATGCATCAAATATCAACAACACTCTCAATGCGCTCAACCTGAATGCATCGTACTGGTATGAGAATACTTATGGCGCTACCGTGGCAGCATTCAACAACACCGGCAGTTCCGATGTGCTGCGCTACGGTGGCTCCCCGGATACCGAGGGAGGCATAGTCGAGCTGAATTGGGTCCCATTCGGCAAGCGCAGCAGTTGGAAAGAGCCCTATGTGAATC
>CAYOLM010000055.1:3186-7638 GCA_964404785.1 uncultured Mizugakiibacter sp. | reverse complement strand
TTGCTCCACCAAGACAGAGTTCTTCAGCATAGAACACCACGGCCTGACCTGGGGTAGGGGCTCGCTGGGGTTGTTCGAAAATGACCTCACAGTGGTCATCCATAACCTGTACCCGGCAGCTCTGATCAGGCTGTCGATAGCGGGTTTTGGCGGTACAGAAAAAGGACTCACCAGGTGGCATTTCTGTCACCCAGCTTGGCTGTGAAGCGTGCAGGTGCCGGGCATCCAGCCACCGTCCGGCATCTCCCTGGGCGACCACCAGAGTATTGTGGGCCACATCCTTGCCTACCACATACCACGGGGCTTGGTCTGCGCCTTGTATGCCACCCAGCCCCAATCCTTCCCGTTGGCCAAGGGTGAAATAGAGAGCTCCAGGATGTTCACCGAGAGTGTGTCCCCGGGTATCGAGAATGGTGCCCGGCCGGGCGGGAAGGTAATGGCTGAGAAACTTACGAAAGTCGCGCTCACCGATGAAACAAACTCCGGTCGAGTCTTTTTTGTCATGGGTGCTGAATCCAGCTTGTCTGGCCAATTCACGGACTTCCGATTTATGTAGATCGCCGATTGGAAAGCGGGCTCGGGCTAACTGTTGTTGTCCTAGTGTATGCAGAAAATAACTCTGATCCTTACCCGGATCACGGCCCCGCAGCAGCTGGTAATGGCCTTCGCGCTCGCGGATGCGGGCGTAATGCCCGGTAGCGATGCACTCGGCACCCAGGTCGATGGCGGCTTGCAAAAATGTCTTGAACTTAATCTCGCGATTACATAGGACATCGGGATTAGGGGTGCGCCCGGCTGCATATTCATCCAAAAAATGACGGAATACGTTATCCCAATAATTCTTGCTGAAATCACGAATATGGATGGGAATACCCAATTGGCCAGCAATTCTTGCTGCATCCTTACGATCCTTGTCGGCTTGGCAAGCTGAGTTGTTGCCCTCAGGATCATTCCAGTTGTGCATGAACATGGCGCTTGCCTCATGTCCCTGACGCTGCAAGAGTAAGGCCGCCACTGACGAATCGACCCCACCGGACAGGCCCACCATGATCCTCACTGTATGCACTCCTTCCAGCGGCATAATGCAGCACGATTTTCTTTACTCACGAGAGCTTGCGAGCGGTATGGATTGGTTGTGAACACGATGAGATATGAGCAGCAGATCCAGGATCGGGTCGTCGTCATTATTCTCGCTCCTGGCAGATGAACAGAGGTTTATATTGCCAGTTTGAAGACTCGATTCGCCCCAATGCAGGGGTATACTCGAAGTCGATGGAATCACGATCTGGCAGGCATGAGTCAAGAATCTGAACGAGACCGAGAACACCAAACTGGTATTGCCGTGGAAACCTTGCGGCCCGATCTCGAACGCCCGGCGATGTACCAGGTTGTGCTTTTGAACGACGATTACACCCCGATGGAGTTTGTCGTGGATGTGCTACGTACATTTTTCAATATGAACCAGGAACGTGCTGTACAGATCATGTTGCAGGTACATCACCGTGGCAAGGGCGTATGTGGAGTATTTACTCGCGAAGTGGCTGAAACGAAAGTAAATCATGTCAACGAGTATTCTCTGGCCAATCAGCATCCGTTGATGTGCACGATGGAAAAGTTATAGATGGACTCCATATCAGATGTAGACAAACCAGAGTATCACCATGTTTAGCAAGGATCTCGAACTGACTATAGGCCAATGTTATAAGGACGCCCGTGCGCAGCGTCACGAGTTCATGACTGTGGAGCATCTGCTGCTGGCCTTGTTGTCTAATGGGTCAGCAAGCTCGGTGCTGCGGGCAACCGGAGCGGATCTGGAGAAGTTGGAGCGGGAGCTGCGTGAGGTGATTGCCCAAACAGTTCCGGTATTGGCCGTGGATGATGAGCGGGATACCCAGCCTACCCTTGGTTTTCAGAGGGTTCTGCAGCGTGCCGTGTATCACGTGCAGTCCTCAGGCCGGAAGGAAGTAACTGGAGCCAATGTGTTAGTGGCCATTTTTGGTGAAAAGGATTCCCATGCGGTGTACTTCCTCAATCAACAGGAAGTGGTGCGTCTGGATGTCGTCAACTATCTTTCTCACGGGATAGCCAAAATTGGTATTGAAGGTGCTACGTCTGTTGATGCCGAAGCCGACACGGCCAATGAAGACGGTGCCGAGGTTAAAGGCAGTCCCCTTGCGGAATATGCGACCAACCTCAATGAGCAGGCTGAACTGGGACGGATCGATCCGCTTATCGGTCGCGAGGCGGAGGTTGAGCGAACCGTGCAGGTATTATGTCGCAGACGCAAGAACAACCCACTTTACGTTGGTGAAGCCGGGGTAGGCAAGACCGCGCTGGCAGAGGGGCTGGCCCGCCGCATCGTTGAAAAAAAGGTACCGGATATTCTCCAGGATGCCATCATCTGGGCGCTGGATCTGGGTGCATTGGTGGCGGGAACCAAGTATCGAGGTGATTTCGAGAAGCGTCTCAAGGCCGTTATTGCCCAGCTACGCGACACTCCCGGAGCGATCCTGTTTATTGATGAAATTCATACCATTATTGGTGCGGGTTCGGCATCCGGAGGCACCATGGATGCGTCGAATCTGATCAAGCCGGTGCTGGCTTCGGGTGAATTACGGTGTATCGGTTCAACCACTTTTCAGGAATTCCGCAATGTGTTCGAGAAAGACCGCGCCTTAGCCCGTCGTTTTCAGAAGATTGATATCGTCGAACCTTCTAAGTCTGAAAGCGTAGAAATTCTTAAAGGGCTCAAGAGCCGCTTCGAAGAACACCATGAGGTGAAATACACCGATGCGGCGCTGGAATCGGCGGTGGAATTATCAGTGCGGCATTTACCTGACAAGCTGCTCCCCGACAAAGCCATTGATGTTATTGACGAAGCGGGAGCACGCCAGCGCCTGCTGCCAGCCGAGCAGCGCTCACCCCAGGTAGATGTCTTGGAAATCGAATACATTGTGGCCCGTATGGCGAGAATTCCCCAGAAACAGGTTTCAGCTTCTGATCGTGACATGCTGCGCAATCTGGATCGCAACCTGAAGATGGTAGTTTTCGGCCAGGATGTGGCCATCGACATGTTGGTTGCGTCTATCAAGATGGCGCGTTCCGGCTTAGGGGATCCCAACCGACCGATCGCCTGTTGCCTATTTGCTGGACCCACTGGGGTTGGCAAGACCGAGGTAACCCGGCAATTAGCCTTGCAGCTAGGTATTGAGCTGGTACGTTTTGATATGTCTGAATACATGGAAGCGCACTCAGTCAGCCGCTTGATTGGTGCCCCGCCGGGCTATATTGGTTTCGACCAGGGTGGCCTCATGTGCGAGGCCGTTACCAAGCATCCTCATTGCGTGTTGTTGCTTGATGAAATCGAGAAAGCCCACCCCGATGTATTCAATGTATTACTGCAAGTGATGGATCGCGGGGTGTTGACTGACAGTAACGGGCGCGAGGCCAATTTCAAAAACGTCATTCTGGTCATGACCACGAACGCCGGTGCCAGCCAGATGGCGCGCCGTAGTATCGGTTTTGTCGAGCAGAATCATTCCAGTGATGCCATGGAGGTGATCCGCCGCACTTTTACTCCGGAGTTTCGTAATCGCATTGATGCCATAGTCCAGTTCAATGCGCTGGATCTCGAGCATATCCTGCGGGTCGTCGACAAATTCTTGATCGAACTGGAGGCGGCATTGAATGAGAAGCAGGTCAGTATCGATGTTGATGCAGAGGCTAGACGTTGGCTGGCCGAGCATGGTTTCGACCTGCAAATGGGGGCCAGGCCGATGGCCCGGGTTATTCAGGATCATGTCAAACGCCCACTGGCTGACGAATTGCTGTTCGGGAAGCTAGTGGGCGGTGGCCGGGTTAGTCTGAGCGTTCGAGATGGCCAACTGGAATTGCAAACTGAAAAGATTGAACAGCCCGCGTCATTGGTATAAATCGATCTAGGCTTGCGGGCCACCCTCTTCTGGCCAGATGCCCTCACTGGGTTTGAGGCAGCCAGAAACACCGGGATCAGGTAGATATTGGGCTCTACACCGGGTGCTTGCCATGTTGTACAACTTGCCAGGGTAGCGCCGGGCTGCTTCCAGCTTTTCGGTACTCACAACAAGTTCTTACCGGTCAGACCGGGACGCAGCCATCGGCCATATCACTTCATTCGGAAAGTGATACGGGCTTTGGTGAGGTCGTAAGGGGTCATTTCAACCTTGACCCGATCCCCGGTAAGAATACGGATGTAATGCTTGCGCATCCGCCCGGAGATATGTGCGGTAACGATATGCCCGTTTTCGAGCTTAACCCGGAACATCGTGTTGGGTAGGGTCTCGGTTACTGCCCCCTCCATCTCAATGACATCGTCTTTGGCCATGTACTCTTTCCAATGTTTTGTGGCTACATAAGACGGCTATTGTGCCACGGAGCAGGGGAGAACGACCAGAAAAACCACAATAGGTGGCT
>CAYOLM010000055.1:1307-3086 GCA_964404785.1 uncultured Mizugakiibacter sp. | reverse complement strand
GTGAGCGCATCCAGAAGACCCTGGGTGGGATGGGCGTGATTGCCGTCTCCGGCGTTGATTACGCTTACCCCACTGGCAGCATGGCGAACCATGAATTCAGGGGTGCCGGTTTTCCGGTGACGCACAATCAGGGCATCGAGATGCATGGCTTCCAGGGTGTGCAGGGTGTCTAGGAGTGATTCACCCTTGGTGGTTGATGCGTTACCGAGATCGAAATTCACCACGATCGCACCGAGCCGGTGGCAGGCCAGTTCGAAAGAAGTACGGGTTCGCGTGGAGGGTTCGAAGAACAGGTTGAGAACGGTACGTCCACGTAGTAGATCCAGAGAGCGGGTGCCGTGGGCACATGCATCGCGAAGCTGTTCAGCCCGGTCGAGGAAGTGGGTCATAGTAGCCCCGGAGACTTCACGGAGTGATATCAAATGGCGCAGTCTGGTGGTCATGACATCTCGGAGAACCAGGTTTCGAGGATGATCGCTGCGGCAAAGGCGTCGATATCCTCGGCATGGTGCCGCCGGCGCAGGCCCAGGGCACGTTGTGCAGCGAAATTCCGGGCGGCTTCTTGCGAGCTGTGGCGTTCATCTACGAGATGGACATCCAGGTGATAGCGCTTTGTGAGTCGGTCGGCAAAGCGGCGGCTACGATAGCTTGCGGGTTGCTCTCCCCCCTCCAGATTCAGAGGCAAACCCACAATCATACTTGTGGGGGCCCATTCGTTGACAAGATCGTCAAGTTCGGTCCAGTTGGGGATTCCCTGGTGTGCCGTGATCGCCAGTAACGGCCGGGCACTATGGATAAGCAGATTGCCTATGGCAATGCCGATATAGCGGGTGCCGTGATCGAAGCTGAGTACATTGGATAGGTTACTCATGCATTGCCTGCATAGTGCATGAGCCTGGAAGCGTCCACCCCGACACTGGCGGCGGTGGCGGTCCAGCGCTGGTCTAGTGGGGTCTCGAAGAGCAGGGACTGGCTGGCGGCAATGGTCAACCAGGCGTTTTCACGAAGTTCGCGTTCGAGCTGTCCGGGTTCCCAGCCGGCATAACCCAGGGCAACAAGCATCGGATCCGGCCCTTCACCGGCGGCAATGGCTTCGAGTACATCGCGTGAAGTAGTCAGCACTAATTCATCATTAACCGGGTGGCTTGATACCCAGTGGGTGTGGCCATGATGCAGAACGAAGCCACGCTCTGGCTGTATGGGGCCGCCACTGAGTACCGGCTGGGCATTGATGGCCTCGTTTTCGCTATCAATCTGCATCTGTTTGAGGAGATCACCCAGACAAAAATCCGAGGGGCGGTTGATCAGTATTCCGATCGCGCCATCTTCCCCGTGTTGGCAGATGTAAGCTACGCCATGCTCAAAATTAGGATCCATCAATCCCGGCATGGCAAAGAGTAACTGGCCAGTTAGTCCGCTCGGTGCATTCATGGTTACATTGTAGCCCGCACTTTGGCTGGATAGGCATTTGCGTGTTCAGTGGTTCAGTGACACGTTACCGGAGAGAAATTGCCAGGTACGGGTTATGTAGAGCACCCCCACAGGTTTGCCATGTATTTGGGGTATCGGTGGAAACGGAGCGGCCAGTTGGACGATTTGCTGGGCGGCCTTGTCAAGTAACCGATCACCGGAACTCTCATCGATACTGATGCTCTGGATGCTACCGTTGCGATCAATACCGACAGTAAGTATGAGCTGACCCCGTGGGGAAAGGCGCGAGGCTGTATGGGGAAAATTAAGGGTGCCAACATGCTCGATTTTGGCGACCCAGGCATGCAT
>CAYOLM010000055.1:0-1207 GCA_964404785.1 uncultured Mizugakiibacter sp. | reverse complement strand
GGCAAGCTGGGGCGAGGAGGCGTCAGTTTGAAACTTAAACCTAGAATAATGATGACATGCAGGATGACTGAAAACAGCAGCGTTACAGCAAGACGTTCCCTGCTGGTATCAGGTGGATCCGGAATCAGGGTATTCACCCTGCGTTGCGCTCCAGCGCATCAAAGAGTATCCCGGCAATATTCAATTTGAATTGCTCATCCAATTCCCGGATGCAAGTAGGCGATGTCAGATTGATTTCGGTCAGGTATTCCCCGATAACATCCAGTCCGACAAAACGCAGGCCGCGGCGGCAAAGATCTGGAGCCACCTGCTCGACAATCCAGCGGTCACGTTCAGATAGGGGGATACCCACGCCATGCCCTCCTGCTGCCAGGTTGCCACGAAAGTCTGAACCGCTGGGCAAGCGAGCCAAAGCATAGGGTACAGGTTCGCCATCAATGACCAGAATTCGCTTGTCACCTTGGCGGATTTCTGGGATGAAGCGCTGGGCCAGGGCGAGGTTTTGGTCTTCGCCCACCAGACTTTCCAGGATCACATTGAGGTTTGGATCTTCGCTACTGGAGCGGAAAATACGACGTCCACCCATGCCATCCAGTGGTTTGAGAACGATCTCACCATGCTCCGCGGCGAAGTTGCGCAGTTGTTTTCGGGATCGGGATACCAGGGTCGGTGCGCAGCATTGTGGGAATTGCATTGCATAGAGCTTTTCGTTACAGTCCCGCAGCGTTTGCGGGCGGTTGACGACCCGCAGACCGTTACGTTCGGCTTGCTCCAGAATGATCGTGTCATAGAGGTATTCAGCCTCGAAGGGTGGATCGACGCGAATCAGCAACATGTCCATGGAGGTCAGTTCCTGCCACACTGCGTCATCCTGCTCGTACCATCGGGTCAAATCATCAAATACGCGTAGTGGTGCCAATTGTGCCCACGGTACCCCTTGGCGTAGTGCCAGGCCGCGTGACGTGACATAGTGCAGCAGGTAGTTGCGTCGTTGTGCCTCAAGCAACATGGCCAGGGTCGAGTCCTTATGGGCTTTGATTTTTTCAATCGGGTCCATCAGTACAGCTAGCTTGGTTTGCATGTTCATCTCCGAACCACGAAGCTGGGGTGGGGGGCATTCCAGCTGAAATAGAATCTTTTCCGACAATGACTTGTATGCTTAACTTGACACAACTCCTAAACAATGGTTAAACAACACATTGAAAAG